>CAUTLL010000105.1:0-4533 GCA_963539275.1 uncultured Flavobacteriaceae bacterium | reverse complement strand
TGTGTATGTTCCTTCTGCAACAAACATTGACCGCCTTGACCTAAAAATGCAATTCTGTTATGACTTTTTAGACTATATCAAAGAATTAAGAAAAGAAATTCCTAACCTTATCATTTCTGGAGACTTCAATATTTGTCATCAAGCCATTGATATTCATGACCCCATCAAACTTTCAAAAGTTTCCGGTTTCCTTCCTATGGAACGAGAATGGCTCAGTAAATTCATAGAAAAATGCTCTCTTATTGATAGTTTCAGATACTTCAATCGTGAGCCTCATCAATACTCTTGGTGGAGTTATAGAGCTAATGCCCGTGCGAATAATAAAGGTTGGCGATTAGATTACAACTTCGTAAGCCAAAATATGGAAAAACAAATGAAACGAGCTATAATTCTAAAAGAGGCAGTTCATTCCGACCATTGCCCCGTAATGGTAGAATTTGATGATACACTCTTAAAATAATTCCTATTCATCAGCAATAGATTTATTTCATTTTTATTCTCTAATTCTTATCTTTGCAGAAATAAAAATTATCATGTTAGTAATAGGTATCGCAGGCGGCACAGGCTCAGGAAAAACCACAGTAGTTTCCAGAATTTTGAAAAATATAGATATGGAGGGCGTGAATGTTCTTTCACAAGATAATTATTATCATGACAATACCCATTTAAGCCTACAAGAGCGAGAAAGTCTAAACTATGACCACCCAAAGGCAATAGACTTTGACCTTTTGGTAAACCATATTCGTGCTTTGAAAAAAGGAAATAGCATAGAACAACCTATTTATTCGTTCGTTACCCATAATAGAACTGGAGATCATGTTATTATACACCCAAAGAATGTTATCATTGTAGAAGGAATTTTAGTCTTAACTAACAAAGAATTATTAAAAGAATTTGATTTAAAGGTATTCGTCCATGCAGATACTGATGAGCGACTCATCCGCCGTATCCGTAGAGATACTCAAGAACGCGGTAGAGATTTGGAAGAAGTTTTGCACCGCTATCAAACCACTTTAAAACCTATGCATGAAGAATTTATAGAGCCCTCTAAATCTCATGCGGATATCATCATTCCTAATATGAATTACAATAATGTAGCGACTAACCTTCTTGCTACCGTAGTGAGCGATTTCTTGAAAAATAACTAACACCAAACGATGAAACAAAAAATCTCAAAGCCTCTCTCTTCTAACAATAAAAAACCATTCGTTTTATTCAAGAAAATAGTTTTGAATAGTTATTTTCTTATCATTATTTCATTCATATTTTGGATGATTTTTTTTGATAATGCCTCTTGGCTTGTTATCAGAGAATTAAATAACGAAATTAGCAAATATAAAGAGCAGGTAGATTTTTATAAAAGTGAATTTGAAAAAAATGACAAATTTTATAAAAAATTAATGCTCAATAAATTTGAAAAAGAAAAATTTGCAAGAGAAAATTATTTCATGAAAAAAAGTAATGAAGAAATTTTTATTTTGGTAATAGATAGCTCTTCTTTAGCTCAAAAAAACACGAATAAATGATTGATTTGAATGCTATTACCCAACCAGAAATTCAAAATTTTATTATAGAAAATATAAATGTTGATTTAACCCAATTTTTGCTAAAAAAATCTCCATTTCATAATATTACCATTCAAGAAATTGCACAGCAGATTAAAGGCCGACAAATTGCACAAAAAAAATTTCCTTTTCTACTAAAAGAAGGTATTGTATTTCCTCCTCATCTCAATATAGAACAAGCTTCTTCACAGGAAACAGCTATCTCCAAATCCTCAAATTTATCAGGAAAAACATTCCTTGATTTGACCTGTGGTTTTGGAATTGATGCTTATTTCCTCTCTCAAAACTTTGAAAAAATTTATTTAGTAGAGCAAAACTCTACCCTCTCTAAAATTGTGAAACACAATTGGAAAATTCTCGGAAAAGAAGCTCATTTCATCAACAACAATTTAGAAAAATTCCTTGAAGAAAACGAAGAAGTTTTTGATTTGATTTATCTTGACCCTGCCAGAAGAAATGACTTAAATCAAAAAAAATTCTTGTTGGACGAACTATCTCCTAATATTTTAGAAATTCAGGATAAACTCTCTTCCTTCGCAAAAAGAATCATTATCAAGTTATCTCCACTAATTGATATAAAATATCTACAAAATAGTATAAAAAATATCCATGAAATAGAAATTATCGGAGTAAAAAATGATGTTAAAGAAATCATTCTTCATATTATTCCCAACTTTCAAGGAAAAATTAAAATTACCGCCAAAAATTTATCCAGCCAAGATATAAATTTTTCATTCTTTATAGACGAAGAAACCTTCGCAAATTCTGAATATTCAGATGTTTTAGAATACATATACATTCCCAATAATGCTGTTCTAAAATCTGGAGCTTTTAATCTCATTTCTGAAAAATTTAAGTTAAAAAAACTACACCCCAACACTCATATCTATACTTCTAATGAAAAATTAGACCACTTCTGCGGAAGAACTTTTAGAGTTAAAGAAATTTCTGCAAAAAGCTTACAGAAGGGCATGCAATTTAATATTATTTCCAAAAATCATCCTTTAAGCCCAGAAGTAATAAAATCTAAATATAAACTTAAAAACGGTGGTGATGATTTTCTATTCTTTACCCAATCCCAAAAAGGAAAAATTATCCTAAAATCAATATAAATTTACAAAACTTTTTCCCGTTTTACTTTGTTAAATAATTTCTATTTTCTAACTTTGGTAATTATTACCAATTTATTCAATGGAAACAACCTTATCTTACATTAAAGAAAATAAACAAAGATTTTTAGACGAGTTAATAGAATTGCTAAAAATAGCTTCTATCAGTGCTGATCCTGCTTATAACCAAGATGTGCTACAGTGTGCTAATACCGTAGCAAAACACTTACAAAATGCAGGAGCCGATAATGTAGAAATCTGCGAAACAAAAGGCTATCCTGTTGTTTTTGGAGAAAAAATCATAAATAAAGATTTACCTACCGTTTTGGTATATGGACACTATGATGTCCAACCTCCTGACCCGCTAGAACTTTGGGAGAGTGGACCTTTTGAACCCGTAGTAAAGAAAACTGAACTTCACCCAGAAGGGGCAATTTTTGCAAGAGGAGCTGCCGATGATAAAGGTCAATTTTTCATGCACTTGAAAGCCTTTGAAGCAATGATGAAAACTGGTACATTACCATGTAATGTAAAATTTATCATAGAAGGAGAAGAAGAAGTAGGTTCTGCAAGTTTAGCTGATTTCTTAGAATTAAATAAAGAAAAATTGGCTTGTGATGTTATTTTAGTTTCCGATACTAGCCTATACTCTATGGAGCAGCCTACGGTTACCACGGGACTTCGAGGTTTAAGTTATGTAGAAGTAGAAGTAGAGGGGCCTAATAGAGATTTACATTCTGGACTTTATGGTGGAGCCGTACCTAATCCTATCAATATTTTATCAAAAATGATAGGAAGTCTCATCGATGAAGATGGAAGGATCACTGTAGAAGGATTTTATGACAATGTAGCCATCGTATCCGAGGAAGAAAGAGCTGAAATGAATAAACTAAAAGACAATCCTGAAGCTTTCAAAAAAGAAATTGGCCTAAAAGGATTAGAAGGAGAAAAAAATTATACAACACTAGAAAGGACTTCCATTCGTCCTACGCTTGATGTCAATGGTATATGGGGTGGATATATTGGAGAAGGGGCGAAGACCGTAATCCCTTCAAAAGCCTTTGCTAAAATCTCTATGAGATTAGTTCCTAACCAAACTCCAGAAGAGATTACAGAAAAATTTATAAAACATTTTCAAAAAATTGCCCCAGAAAGTGTAAAACTTAAAATTACACCTCATCACGGAGGGATGCCTTATATTTTAGAAAGTAATACTAAAGAATTTTTAGCAGCTAAAAAAGCAATGGAACAAGCTTTTGGAAAAGAGGTACTACCATTCAGAAGTGGAGGAAGTATCCCTATTACAGCTTTATTTGAAAAAATCTTAGAAGTTAAATCTGTCTTAATGGGCTTTGGATTAAGTACGGATGCAATACACTCACCAAATGAACATTATGGACTTTATAATTTTTATAAAGGCATAGAGAGTATTCCTCTATTTTTTGAACATTACGCTAAAAAATAACTATTTTTTTCATTAAAAATCTTATCTTCTTTCAATGATAGGATTTTTTATTTTTAAAACCTGTCAAAAATCACAATATTATTTTTATAAATATTGTAACACTAATTATTTTTTTTCTAAATTTGCCCCAACAAAATCTCCATCTTTGAAGATTTGTTTCTAATCTTTTTCATATAAATCTATTTTTATAAGAGAGTTCATTTTATTCAAAATGAACTCTTTTTATCTTCTTTATTAAAACATTGATTTTCAATAGAATAAATAAATTATCATTCTATTTATTTTAATTTTATTAACTTTGAGATTCTAATTTTTATTTTTATGTTGTTTAAAAAGAAAGAAAATTTTAGCATTATACTTAAAAAATATTTTTCTCATCAGAATGAAACCCAAT
>CAUTLL010000104.1:0-4607 GCA_963539275.1 uncultured Flavobacteriaceae bacterium | reverse complement strand
ATTTTTCACCTACCACTAATTTATTCATATAAAAAGAATTGCCAGGATTCCACATACTACCTTTTTCTGCACTTGCAATAGTGGTAATCGCATTAGGTCTATCCAATGCTAAAAGATTCGTTCCCTCTACAGGATCTACAGCAATATCCACTTCCACTCCTTTTCCTGTTCCTACTTTTTCACCGTTATAAAGCATTGGTGCTTCATCTTTTTCTCCTTCTCCTATGATTATCGTTCCTTGAAAATCAATTTTTTTTAAGAACTCTCTCATACCATCTACAGCCGCTTTATCTCCCCCATTTTTATCTCCTACACCGATAAACTTCGCAGCAGAAATTGCCGCTGACTCTGTTACTCTTACGAGTTCCATTGCTAAATTACGATCTAATTGTGCCATTTTTTTAATATTAAAATTTAATTAAAAACCACATAGAAATCCAAAATCTATGTGGTTTTAGGTTTTATTTTAATGTTTGTCTAACATACTCTAACTGATTCGTAGATAATAATTTATTAGATTTATTTACAATAAAATCAGCATACTCTTGAATGAAAATTTTTCCTGGAGCACGGAAATCAAATTGTTCAGGCTTATCCCTGAAAAATTCTCTATGTACTCTTGTCCATACTAATCTACCGTCAGTATCAATATTCACTTTCGTAACACCTAATTTTACTGCCCTTGCAAATTCGTCTGCATTTACTCCTTGTGCAGATGGATCCATTTTTCCTCCTGCTCCATTAATTCTTTCTACTTCTTCTCTTGGTACAGAACTTGAACCATGCATTACTAAAGGTGTATTTGGTAACAATCTTTGAATTTCTTCTATTCTATCAAAGTGAAGACCTTGCTTTCCAGAAAATTTATAAGCTCCATGACTTGTTCCGATTGCCACCGCTAATGAATCACACCCTGTAAGTTCTACAAATTTTCTTGCCTCCTCTGGGTCTGTGAGCATTGCATGTTTTTCATCTACCTGAATATCTTCTTCTACTCCACCTAACATACCTAACTCAGATTCTACACTAATTCCCTTGGCATGAGCTCTCTCCACCACTCTTTTAGTGATCTCTACATTTTTCTCAAAAGACTCATGAGACGCATCAATCATCACAGAACTATAAAATCCTGAATCTATACAATCGTAACAAGTCTCTTCATCTCCGTGATCTAAATGTACTGCAAAAATCAGTTCAGGATAAAGTTCTTCTGCAGAACGAATTATCCCCTCAATCATTTTAGGATTAGCATATTTTCTTGCTCCTTTTGATAATTGAACAATGAAAGGAGCTTGTGCTTTTGCATGTCCTTCAAACAAGCCTAAAGCTTGTTCCATATTATTAATATTGTAAGCACCTACTGCGAATTTCCCGTACGCAGCTTTGAATAATTGGTCTGTTGTAACAATCATTTTATCTATTTTTAATTTGATATTTTTATTATTTTGTTGAATTTACTGCTTCCACTATAGCATCAGAGGTAATTCCGAATTCTTGATAGAGAACTTTATACGGAGCTGATGCACCAAATCGGTCTAAACCAATTACCTTACCATGAGTTCCTACATATTTATACCACCCCAAAGTAACCCCTGCTTCTACCGCTACTCTACGAGTAATATTTTTAGGCAATACTAATTCTTGATAATCTTCAGGTTGATTATCAAAAATATTAGTGCTTGGCATAGAAATCACTCTTACTTTCACTCCTTGTTCATTTAATTTTAATTTAGCGTCAATCGCTAATTCCACTTCGGAACCTGTCGCAATGATAATTGCTTCAAAATCTTTATCTTCAAAAAGAACATATCCCCCCTTTTGAGCTTCTTCTGCCTTTGCCCAACCTAATTTTTTTCTATCATAAACTGGCAAATTTTGTCGAGTTAGAACCAAACAAGTCGGTGTTTTTTTATTTTTCAGAGCAATTTTCCATGCTTCAACTGTTTCGTTGGCATCCATAGGACGCACTACACACATATTTGGAATCATTCTATAAGCCCAAAGATGAGCCTCTGGCTGGTGAGTTGGTCCATCTTCACCTAAACCAATAGAGTCATGAGTTAAAACATAAATCACCTGTTGTTCCATTAAAGCAGACATACGCATTGCAGGACGCATATAATCAGAAAAGACAAAAAATGTCCCTGAATAAGGTAAAACTCCCCCATGAAGTGCCAATCCATTCATTATTGCTGCCATACCATGCTCACGGATACCATATCTTATATATCTCCCTTTCAGATTTTCTGGCGAAAAAGACTCTTCCCCTGCTGGTAAAGTATTATTAGAAGGTGTCAAATCCGCTGAACCTCCCACTAATTGAGGAATATATTGAGCTATATAATTTAATACAATCCCTGAAGCTGAGCGAGTTGCAATTGCTTTTTCAGAACCAAATGTTGGAATATCAAATGCTTTTTCGGATATTTCTCCTTTCATGCTTTTTTCTAACTCCTCTGCTAATTCTGAGTATTTATTTTTATAATTATCCCAAAGAACATTCCATTGATTTTGAATTTTCTCCCCTTTTCCTTGGGTAATTTTTCTTAAATTCACAATTTCTTCTGGTACAAAAAAAGATTTATCAATAGGAAGTCCTAATTTTTCTTTAGTTAAAACAATTTCTTCTGCTGGGAAAGGCTCTCCATGGGCTTTAGAAGTTCCAGATCTATTCGGCGAACCAAAACCAATAATCGTTTCACAAATGATAATAGAAGGTTTAGATTTTTCTGATTTTGCTTCTTTTATAGCTTCTCTAATTTGTTCATAATCATGACCATTAATTTTAAGCACTTGCCAACCATACGCCTCAAATCTTTTTTCTACATCTTCTGAATAGGAAATATGAGTAGGCCCATCAATCGTAATATTATTGCTATCATAAAGCATAATTAATTTACCCAACTGATTATGTCCTGCAAAGGAACACGCCTCATGAGAAATACCTTCTTGCAAACATCCATCCCCCGCGATTACATATGTATAATGATCTATAATTTCATAACCTTCTTTATTGTATCTACCCGCTAAGGAAGCCTCTGCTAAAGCCATCCCTACTGCATTTGCTACTCCTTGACCCAATGGCCCTGTAGTGGTTTCTACCCCTTGAGTTACAAAATTTTCAGGATGTCCTGGTGTTTTACTTCCCCACTTTCTAAAAGCTTTTAAGTCATCAATTGACAAATCATATCCATAAAGATGTAATAAACTATAAATCAACATACTTCCATGCCCTGCTGATAACACAAATCTATCCCTATTCCACCATTGCATGTCATTAGGATTATGATTCATAAATTCAGCCCAAAGAACTGCACTAACATCAGCCATACCCAACGGCATCCCTGGATGACCTGAATTAGCAGCGGATACTCCATCTATAGATAATCCTCTAATCGTATTTGCAATAGTTTTAATATTCATAAGTTTTTATTTTTAATCATTACTCTATAAAACAAAACAAGAGATATATCACCTATATCTCTTCATAATTTTCACATAAATACCAAAGCCCCAAAAACCATCTCTGACCCTTCAGCCAAAGTTATAAACATAAGTTTATGTAATACGAAATTTTTCACTAACTCAAATTATAATTCGCGTCGTAAAGGTAGTGAATAAATTAAGTATAAACCAAATTTATTCTTCTTTTTTCAAGAAATAACTCAACTTTTTTCAAATACTTCTTGATATACCTCCATCAAATTTTTAGCAATTTCCTCATCACTAAATTTTTGAACAAATTCTAATCCTTTTTCTGCACGATATTTTCTTTCAGACTCATTATCCCAAAGAAATTTAATTTTTGCCCGAATATCACAAATATCCATAGGATTTATATACACAGAATCTTTTCCTCCTGCTTCGGGAAGACAACTCAAGTTACTTGTAATCACTACAGTTTCCGAGAATAAAGCTTCAATTATAGGAATTCCAAAACCTTCAAACAGACTTGGATAAATAAAAATATCCGCCAAGCGATAGACTCCAGCCAATTCAGTCACAGAAAGACCTTCTAAAAAATAAATTTTCACTTTATTTTTCTTAAGTTCTCTCTCTATTTTTTTATAATATTTAGTCTTTTTCCCAACGACAACCAAAGGAATTTCAGTTCCTGCTAATGCCCTAATTACTGATAATAAATTTTTCCGTTCTTCTATTGTCCCTACATTTAAAATGAAACGATTAGGTAAATTATATTTCTCCCTAATTTGATGTAAAAAAAAATCACTTGGCTTCTCCTTAAATGCCTGATGACATCCTTGATACATCACTCTGATTTTTTCGTCTGGAATTTTTAAGAATTTAACAATATCTTTTTTCGTCTGTTCGGAAATTGCAATGACTAAATCTGCCATTTCTACCGATTTTTTGAATTTCCAAAAATGAATTTTCCTATCAAAAAATGAATAAAACTGCGGATATCGCTCAAAAATCAAATCATGAATCGTTACAATTTTTTTTATCGGTCTATCATTCCAATTTAATGGTAACTCACCTGATAATCCATGAAAAATATCAGCACCTAGATTTTGGGCATCTATTCCCATTTTTCGTTGGCGTTCTAGAAATCCTTTACTTATAGGAGTATATTTTACATTTTGTAA
>CAUTLL010000103.1:0-4666 GCA_963539275.1 uncultured Flavobacteriaceae bacterium | reverse complement strand
AGTTGTACCACTTTGCCAGTGATAGGTGTTCCTATTTTATCTTCTAATTCTATTGATGGTTGGGATAGTGTTTTATCTATCTTACAAATGCCTTCGGGGATTCCTGTAGCGACAATGGCACTGAATGGAGCTACGAATGCAGGAATTTTAGCAATAAAAATTTTATCAATTTCAGATGAGTCCATCTATCAAAAGTTAGAAGAATACCAAAAATCTCTTACAGATAAGGTTTTAAAAAGTGTAGATGATATGAAAGGAGAATATCCTAATTTTTATGATAAATAAGGATATTTTTGGTAATTTAAAGTTATAAAATATTCACTTCTCTCTCTAATGTAATACTAAATTTTTCTTTTACTGAAGAGATAATTTTTTCAGAGAAATCCCAAATTTCTTGTCCTGTAGCATTTCCTGTAGCGTTGATAATAACCAATGCTTGTAGGTGATGAGTGGCTACATTACCAATTTGTTTTCCTTTCCAACCACATTGTTCAATGAGCCATGCTGCAGGGATTTTTTTGCCATTAGGTATTTCATAACTTGGAATTTCAGGAAAAGAAAGTTTTAAATTTTCAAACTCAGAAACTGAGATAGTGGGATTTTTAAAAAAACTACCTACATTTCCTGTTATTTTTGGGTCAGGGAGTTTAGATTTTCTGATATTGACAACAGCTTGTGAAATTTGTTGAATATTGTAGTCTTGTATTCCCATTCTTTCGAGCTCCGTTTTTATTGCTCCATATTCAGTTTTGATGGGGTGATTTTTTCTACTTAATTTGAAGGTAACTTCCAAAATTACAAAATTTCCTTTTTTTTGCTTGAAAATAGAGTTTCTATATCCAAAATTACAATCTTTATAATAAAAAGTTTTTGTTTCTAAATTGTTTATATCTAATACTTTACAAGAGTAGAAGATATCTTTAATTTCTACTCCATAAGCCCCAATATTTTGTACTGGAGAGGCACCTACACTCCCAGGAATAAGAGAAAGATTTTCTAATCCACCATAATTTTTATTCAAGGTATATTGCACAAATTGGTGCCAGTTTTCTCCTGCTTTTCCCGTTACTAAAACTTCATCTTCATTTAGAATTTCTTCTGAAATTCCTTTTGAGCATAATTGGATAACTAAACCATTAAAATCTTTAGTGAATAAAATATTGCTTCCTTCTCCTAAAAAAAATATAGGTCTTTGGGCGTATTCTGTTTGGAGTAGTTGTTTTAACTCTTTTTCGGTGGAAATTTGGACAAAGTATTGAGCAATAGTATTTGTTCCGAATGTTAGATGCGGTTTTAGGGAGTAATTTTCTAAAATGTTCATTTTTTCACAACTTAAATTGCAGAATTACATGAATGATTCCTAATCACAAAATGTATTAAGATAAAGTATAAAGCATAAAGATTTATCTTTATGCTTTATGTTGAAAGTTATAAATTTATTTATTATTATATTGGTAAATAGCATCTTTCAATAGTTCAACGCTTCGTTTTAAATCTTCTTCTTTTAGAACATAAGCGATACGAACTTGTTTCTTACCAAGTTCAGGGTTGGAATAAAAGCCTCCCGCTGGAGCTACCATTACGGTTTCATTATTGTTGGAATACTCTTCTAATAACCATTGTGCAAATTTTTCAGCATCATCTATTGGAAGTTCAGCGACGCAATAAAAGGCTCCTCTTGGTGTAGGGCAAATTACCCCTGGGATTTCATTGAGTAGAGTGACCAAAAGATTTCTTCGTTTCGTGTATTCTTCTTTTACTTTATTAATGTATTCAGTATCATTTTGATGAGCTTTTGTAGCGATAATTTGACCCAAAAGAACAGGACTTAATCTTGCTTGGGCAAATTTCATAGCAGCATTATAAATCGTTTTTGAGCGAGTTACCATGAAACCAATCCTTACTCCGCACATGGAGTATCGTTTAGATTCTGAATCTATAATAATGCAGTTATCAGATATTTCAGGGAATTCAAGCATGGAAGTTTGTTTTTCTCCATCATATACATACTCACGATAGACTTCATCAGATATAATGACAATATCATGTTTTAAAGCGATTTCTGCTAATTTCTTTAATTCTTCTTTAGTATAAAGATATCCTGTGGGATTTCCAGGGTTACAAATTAAAATAGCCTTTGTTTTTGGAGTGATTTTCTTTTCAAATTCCTCTATTTTAGGTAAAGCAAACCCTGTTTCTATAGTAGAAGCAATGGCAACAACTTTTACATTGATGTGGTTTGTAAAACCATTATAGTTAGCATAATAAGGCTCTGGAATAATAACTTCATCTCCATCATCACAAAGTGTTGATAATGCAAAGTTCAGGGCTTCTGAACCTCCATTGGTTACTATGAAATTCTCGGTAGTAAGGTCGGAAAACCCAATAGAGTGATAGTAATTCACCAAAGCATTTCTATAATCAACACTTCCTTCGGATAAAGAATATTCTAAGACTTTTAGATTAATATTTTTAAGTTCGTTGAGAGCCGTTTGTGGAGTTTCAATATCTGGTTGACCGATATTTAGATGATAAACTTTTCTCCCTTTTTGTTTTGCTGCTAATGCAAATGGAACTAATTTTCTAATTGGTGAAGCAGGCATTTTTTCCGCTCTTTGAGAAATTTTTGGCATAACTTTTTATTTTTAAGATAACGATGTAAAGGTAATAAATAAAAATAAGACCTAAACAATGTTAGGTCTTGTTTTTTATGAAATTTGAAATGCTTTTTTGATTTTTTCCACTTTATCTAATTTTTCCCAAGTAAAGAATTCTAAATCTTTAATGATTAATTCATTTTTCTCCCCTTGGTTAAAAATTTTGTCAGCGATGTAAGGTGTTCTTCCCATGTGTCCATAAGCTGCCGTTTCTTGATAAATAGGGTTTCTCAATTTTAATGATTGTTCTATGGCATAAGGTCTAAGATCAAAAATTTGTTGGACTTTCTTTGCTATTTCTCCATCAGTAAGATTTATCTTGGAAGTTCCATAGGTATTAATATATAATCCACATGGCTCGGCAACTCCGATAGCATAGGATACTTGCACTAAAATTTCATCGGCAATACCTGCTGCTACTAAATTTTTAGCAATATGTCTCATTGCATATGCAGCACTTCTATCTACCTTTGAGGGGTCTTTCCCAGAAAAAGCTCCACCACCATGAGCACCTTTTCCTCCATAAGTATCTACTATGATTTTTCTACCAGTTAATCCAGTATCACCATGAGGACCACCAATCACAAATTTTCCTGTTGGATTGATATGGAATTTAATTTGGTCGTTAAATAGTGCTTGGATTTCGGATTTTTGCCTATTTTTTACTCTTGGGATTAGAATTTCAATAATATCTTTTCTAATTTTTGCTAACATGTTTTCTTCCGTGTCAAATTCATCATGTTGAGTAGAAATTACGATGGAATCTATTCTGATAGGTTTGTGATTATCGGAGTATTCTATTGTTACTTGAGACTTAGCATCAGGTCTTAAATAAGAAATTTCTGAATTTTCTCTTCTGATAGAGGATAATTCTTGTAGTATGCTGTGAGCTAAATCTAATGCTAAAGGCATGTAGTTTTCTGTTTCATTGGTTGCGTAACCGAACATAATTCCTTGGTCACCAGCTCCTTGTGCATTTGCTTTGCTTTCAAAGTCTTCGGTAGCTGTAATTCTATCCACTCCTTGGTTGATATCAGGAGATTGCTCGTGAATAGCAGAAATTACTCCGCAAGAGTTTCCATTGAACATGTATTCTCCTTTAGTATATCCTATTTTGTTAATTACCTGTCGAGCAATGGTTTGTACATCTAAATAGGCTTCTGATTTTACTTCTCCTGCCAATACTACCTGCCCAGTAGTAACTAGTGTTTCGCAGGCTACTTTAGAACTAGGGTCGTAAGCTAGAAAATGATCAATGAGTGCATCAGATATTTGGTCTGCAACTTTATCTGGATGTCCTTCTGAAACGGATTCTGAGGTGAATAAATACGCCATAAATATTTTTTTATTTGTTGAAAAAACAGAAAAATGACGATTGTATGCAATAATAAAGAAACAAAGCGATGGCCTGTTTTAGCATTTTTTATTGAGGTTGCAATCAGTCAAATTTTTCCTCCTAAATTGTTTGGCAAATTTATATAATCTTTATTAAAAAACAAAAAAACTTATAATGTTTTTTATAAGTTTTTAATTGACAAATATTTATGGTTTTATTACTGAAAAATTCTTTGGATTTTTATTGTAATTAAGCTTATCAGATAGAGTTTCTCTTAGGTAATTTGCTAATTTATCAAAAAGTTTTTGTTTGTAACTGGGTTTATAATAAATTAGGCTGATTTCACGAACAGGAGATGGTTTTTTGAAATGAAAAATATTTTTTTGTTGTTCTTCTGTCAGTTGTTGAGTTGCTAGTTCAGGAATAATGGTCAGTCCTCCTACTTGATCTACTATTTTGATTAATGTTGAGATACTAGAGCCTGAATATTCTAAATTCTTAGGTTTGGCTATATTTTCTTGGAGATTGCATATATACTCGCTTTGCAATCGTAGACAGTTACCTTCTTCTAATAACCAAATTTTATCTAGATTTATTTTTTCAGGGGAGATGTATTGATGAGAATGGTTTGTTAATCCTTGATCAGAGGAATAAATTAGCAGTTCTTCATTAA
>CAUTLL010000102.1:0-4679 GCA_963539275.1 uncultured Flavobacteriaceae bacterium | reverse complement strand
CAATGCCTATAATTGAAGTAAATCCTCAGACCCATGAGGTGAAAATTGATGGAGAACCAGCAGTTTGTGATCCAATTGATAAAGTATCTATGGGGCAATTATACTTCATGTTCTAAGATAATTTTCTTATAAACATTTATAATAAAAGGCTACTTGATGAATCTAAGTAGTCTTTATATTTTTTTGTCAAATAAAGTATAATATATTTTTTTATATTAAAAATAATTTATACATTTGTGTTATAAAATTAAAATTGATAACACTTAACAAAGAAATCTATCTATAATTTAGTCATGATAACCAAAAAATAACCTAGAAGAGAAAAACATATTGTAATCTGTTTTATTTAGAATAAATTTTTTTGGAATTGTTTTAGTTGTAAAATCTTCTTAGGTTATTTTTTTGGTATCTTTTTCAAGTAAAAAATAAAAATGCTGTTATATATCATATAAATTTATAGCTGTTTCTATTATTTTTTTGTGTACTTTTGAACTCGTTTAATCGTAATGATTAAATGAGCTTTTATACATAAATAAAAGGACAAAGTTAATTTATAAAAAGTAGGCTTATGATAGTAGTGTCAGAGGTAATCCGTAATGCGAAAGGAGAGGATTTGTCATCCAAAGAAGTAGATTTTTTTGATATAGAATGGTTTGAATCTACAAGGAAACTTCTTCGCAAGATTAGCCAAAAAGGAGAAGAGGTGGGAATGAGAGTTTTGAAAGAGAATTTTAGGCTAAAGCACCATGATGTATTATGGGAAGATGGAAATAAAATATTATTAGTGAATATTCTTCCATCTGATGCTGTGGTAGTACAGCCTAAGACGATGAGAGAGATGGGAACTATTTGCTTTGAGATTGGTAATCAGCATATTCCTATTTTTATAGAAAATGATGAGGTGATTATTCCTTATGAGGATCCTATTTTTAATTTATTGACCAAAGGAGGTTACTCACCTTTTAAGGGGAAAAGGATTTTTGAGGACATGTTAAAAGCATCATCGGAACATGAAGCGACTGTGAAAGAGCATAAAATAGATACCGCACAGTTGTTTTCAAAAGTATTTCCAAAGAAAGATTAGAGACTAAATTATAACAGATAAAACAGAAAGAAGATGAAGGTAAATTCGTTGTTAAGTTTATTGCATATTGCAGATCCTACCTTGCCTATCGGAGGATATTCTCACTCCAATGGTTTGGAGACTTATGTGCAGAAAGGCTTGGTAAATAGTACTGAAACAGCAGCATTGTTTTTGAATAATATGTTGTCAAGCAGTATTTTGCATAATGATGCAGCTTATGTAAGATTGGCTTATGAGGCAATGGCGTCAGAGGATAATTACGCAAAAATCATTTTATTGGATGAGGAATGTAGTGCAATGAAAAGCCCAAGAGAAATTAGAGAGGCGAGTCATAAGCTAGGAACCCGATTACTAAAAATTTTCATTGAAGAAGGGCAGAAATGTGAATTTTTAACAGCTTTTGGTGAGTATGTTACTAAAAATATTAGTGTAGGAAATTATCCTGTAGTGTATGGTGCATTGTGCTATTTGATGGAGATTCCATTGGAAGAAGCTCTTACAGCATTTTATTTTTCTACAGCTACAGGTATGGTAACTAATGCTGTGAAATTAGTCCCATTAGGACAATTAGAAGGTCAAAAAATTCTTTTTGAAGTAAAGAAAAATATACCGAATTGGGTAGAAAAGACTTTAAATCTGGAAGAAGAAAAAATTGGTCTTTCAAATGTTGGTTTTGATTTAAGGTCAATGCAACATGAGAGATTGTATTCAAGATTATATATGAGTTAATCATAAAAAAATAAAGTTTAATTAATAAAAATATAACAAAATGGCAGATAGAAAATATATTAAAATCGGTGTGGCAGGTCCTGTAGGAGCAGGTAAAACAGCTTTAATTGAGGTATTATCAAGAAGAATGATGGATGATTACTATGTTTGTGTAATTACAAATGATGTTTATACCAATGAAGATGAAAAATTCCTTCAAAAAAATAGTAAATTACCAAAAGATAGAATTGCTGGGGTAGAAACAGGAGGTTGTCCTCACACAGCAATCCGTGAAGATGCATCAATGAACTTAGAGGCAGTGGATGAGATGGCAGCAAAACACCCTGATATGGAAATTCTTTTTGTAGAGAGTGGAGGGGATAACCTTTCTGCGACATTCAGCCCAGAGTTGGTAGATTTGACAATCTTTGTGATTGATGTGGCAGCAGGAGAAAAAATTCCAAGAAAAGGAGGGCCTGGTATTACTAGATCTGATTTATTAATGATTAATAAATTTGATTTAGCACCGCTTGTAGGGGCAGATTTAGCAGTAATGGAAAGTGATGCGAAGAGAATGAGACAAGGGCGTCCGTTTGTATTCACTAACTTGAAAACAGAAGAAGGAGTAGATGCTGTTATTGGTTGGATTAAAAAGTATGCTCTTTTAGAAGACATTGAAGAGCCAGCAATTATAAAATAAAAATATATTATGAACGGGATAATAGGGGAATATACTAGTAAAATGAGCCTAAGAACAGAAATTCGAGATGGATTTCACCACTTGGCTGATATGTATTATACCAATCCATTTGGATTGATGAGGTTTGATAAAAGAAGTGCTCATGACCCTTGGTTGAGGTATATGATTAGAAGTTCCACTCCTGGTATTATGGCTGGTGATTTCTATGAAATGTCTTTTAAAGTAGCAAAAGGAACTAACCTAGGTTTAGAAACACAGGCTTACTCTAGAATACACTCAATGAAGCCTGGAGGCTTTGCAAAGCAAACAACAGAGATAGAGGTAGAAGAGGATGCAATGTTTCAATATATTCCGCATCCTACATCTCCGCATAAAGACTCTGTGTATGAGGCAGTAAATACATTACATATTGCAAAAACTTCTAGGGTGATTTGGGGAGAAGTAATTACATGTGGTAGAAAATTATATGGAGAAGGAGAGGTTTTTGAATTCAAAGAATTTAAAAATTACACTAGAATTTATCTTGATGGTCATTTGATTTTTAAAGATAGACTGTATATGAATCCTAGTGAGATGGATTTGACTACTATGGGGCAGTGGGAAGAATATACTCACCAAGCTACGATTTTCGTTTATGACCAGCAGTTAGAAGAAGACCACTTGTTAGAACTCTTGGAGAAAGCCATAGGAGAAGATAAAGAAGTAGAATATGGAATTACAAGAACCGTAGGAGATGGAATCGTAATTAGAGTTGTAGGACAAGGAGCTGAACAACTTTATAACATTGCAAAACGCTTTGAGTATAGTATTTTAGATGAAATTATTGAACCAATATAAAAAGAGGTTAATAATAAAACACAAATTGCCATTATTTTAATGGCAATTTTTTATTTCTTTAGTATTAAAAAAATGTATTTTTGCTAAAATTCATCAAAAATGGTAGAGGGGATTAATTTTACAGAATATTTTAGAGAAATTATCGCAACTGGGATTTTGATAATAATTTTGCTGATTCTCCGTGTTATTGCAAAGAAAATCATTGTGGGTTTTGGTAGAAAATCAGGATTATCCATGCCGAGAATTAAAATGGTTTTGAAATACAAGGATTTGCTTTTATCTATCTTAGGTTTTGTGATGCTGATAGCTGTTTGGGGAGTGGAGGGGAAACAAGCTTTCTTAGTGATTTCTTCTGTTTTTACGGTGATTGGTGTGGCTATGTTTGCCCAATGGTCTATGTTGAGTAACATCACGGCGGGGATTATCATTTTCTTTTATTTCCCGTTTAGGATAGGGGATAAAATTCTCATCATAGATAAAGACACGCCTATAGAAGCAGAGATTATAGATATGAAATCCTTTTATACGCTGATGATTAACGAAAATGGAGAAAAAATATCCTTTCCAAATAACCTATTGTTACAGAAAGGAATAGTGATTATCAAGAAAAATTAAAAAGTTTTCAAAAACCTCTAATGGTTGTTGTGGAATATTCAAAGGTTAATGTGATTTATTGAATGGTTGATATTGTCTAAGCCTTATTCAATATTTTTCAAACCTTGGTTCATCTTTCCCAGACTTCTGCCAATGTGTTCCGTATTTCTGTCAATGTATTCTAAGCTTTTGCATATGATGACCATGGTTTAGAATACTTTTTCTATGTTTTGGTTTATGTTTTCCAAAAATCTCTGTCTAAACTTCTGTATTGGATAGCCTCAGAAATATGAGAAGCATTAATGTTTTCATAACTTTCCAAATCTGCGATTGTTCGGGCTACTTTCAAAATCCTATCATAGGCACGAGCCGATAGATTGAGTCTTTCCATTGCATTTTTGATGAGATTTTTAGAAACATCATCTAATTCACAATATTTTTCAATTTCCTTCGGCCCCATTTGAGCATTATAATTGATATTAAGATTTTTATATCTCTGGGCTTGTACTTCTCTAGCTTTTAGCACTCGTTCACGGATAGCAAGACTGCTTTCGCCTTTTCTTTTTTCGGCAAGTTGCTCAAATTCCACTTTTTGCACCTCTATGTGAATGTCAATTCTATCCAATAAAGGACCAGAGAGCTTATTCATATAGCGTTGCATTTCGGTCTGTGATGAGGTGTTGTTTGGGTCATCAGGGAAGTATCCCGAAGGGCTGGGATTCATACTTGCCACAAGCATAAAACTTGAAGGATAAT
>CAUTLL010000101.1:0-4695 GCA_963539275.1 uncultured Flavobacteriaceae bacterium | reverse complement strand
ATATTAATGATAATCCTAATCACGTTCCCCAGTAAAATTCTAAATATCCCACAAGAGATTCTGGGGCATGACTTTCTCAATCGCCGTGCAGAAGAGTTATCAGTAGAAGATTTTATCTTATTTACTCAAGAGTGGCAAAAGAGTCTTTAACTAAAAACCCTCTTATGAATTAAATATTTTTCTTTGTTTTTTCTTAAAATAAACCTTATCAGCTATGTCTTTACAAATTATAGATTTAACAAAAAATTTCGGAGAGCAAACTGCTCTCAATAATATCAACCTTAACATTAAAAAGAATGAAATAGTGGGACTTCTTGGTCCTAATGGAGCAGGGAAATCTACGCTTATGAAATCCATAACGGGCGTTCTCAAAATAGAAACGGGACAAATTTTATTTCAAGGAAGAGATATTAGCCAATCTCCCATAGAGAGTAAAAAAAACATCGGTTTTCTTCCTGAAAATAATCCGTTATATCAAGATATGTTTGTCAAAGAATATCTCAATTTTGTAGCAAACATTCATAAAATATCTTCTAAAAGAGTAGATGAAGTCATTGACTTAGTGGGCATTACTCCCGAAAAATCAAAAAAAATCTCTCAATTATCCAAAGGATATAAACAAAGAGTTGGCTTAGCTCAGGCCATTATCCATCAACCTGACTTACTTATTCTTGATGAACCCACAAATGGGCTTGACCCTAACCAAATCATAGAAATACGAAACCTCATCAAAGAGATTAGCCACGAAAAAACTATTATTCTCTCAACTCATATCATGCAAGAAGTAGAAGCCCTCTGCTCTCGCGTGATTCTAATCCATAAAGGACGCATTATTCAAGACTGCTCTATAGAAGATTTCAAAGGTAAATTCCAAAACCTAGAAGAAGCTTTTCAATATTATACAAAATAGACTATCTAAAAGATAGTCTATTTTTCTATTACTTTCCGTTTTTATATAGAATATTATTTAATCTAATAATAAAATCCACATTCCTAACCCCTGGCGTTACATCTTCTAAATCAATTTTATAAATTTGATTATTTTTCACTGCATTAGTATTCTTCAAGACAGGATTAGTTCTAAAAATTTCCATCTTTTCCTCTACTGGCTCTGGACGAGATTTAATATCTATTATAAAAATAGCATCTGGATTTCTTTCTAAAACACTCTCAGGAGTTACAAATTCAAATCTTTCATGTAAGTCTTGGTATATGTTTATCCCATGAGCTTTGTTGACAAGGTCTGTAGCTAATGCACTAAAAGCAGCTATTCCTCCTCTATATGAAAGTATTAAAACTTTCTTCTTTTTACCATTTTCTGGATTAACAAAATCTTTTTGTGCTACTTCCAGCTTCTTTTTCATTTTATTAACTAAATCCTTAGCTCTATCTTCAACATTAAAAATTCTACCTAATAAATGAATATCATCATAAACATCATTTAGTGTAGGATTAGGAATATCATCTAAACTTCTAAGATTATAAGGAGATATACCCAATTTTATCAATTCCTCTGGGGAACCCGCTGTCTCTGCATTTATATTTCCTGCTGCAAAATCTGGTTTTGACAATAAAAATGCTTCTTTATCCATCCTAAAACCATGACCTTTAAGTTTTTGAGGTACTTTTTCATAAGCTTTTCTAAACTCAGGAAGTAATTCTCCCTCTGTACTCCCTATAATAATCTTATCTTCTAAGCCTAATGCTAAAAGAATCTCGGTAGTATATGGGTTAAAAAGTGCAGCTCTCTGAGGCGGAGAAGTAATCTCTACAGGAATATCTCGGCCTCCATCCTTATAGATGTATTCCACTTTTTGCATTTTACCAACTTCCGATTTTTTAGAGTTATCCTTATCTGAACAAGATAATATTGACAAAAGGATAAAAACTGAACATAACTTCTTCATAATTCTCTATTTTATACTATTTAAAAACTATATTTAATATTAAACATTACATTTCTAGGTGTTCCTGGGAACAATCTTGTATAATCGAAAGCTCCTAACCAATAGGTCTTATTAAACACATTTCCTACATTCACAGCTAGTTGAACTTTTTTCAATTTATAATAAACAGCAGCATCTACTACCATATAAGAAGGAACCGTGAGACTTCTATCTATCCATGCTATTTTTTCTCCCACATAATTTCCACCAATTCCTATCCCAAAATTTTGCAATACACCCTGAGTTACATCATATCTTGTCCAAAAATTGAAACTATGTTTAGGAGTATTTTCTTTTCTATATTTTTCACCATTCTCTTTTAAATTTGCATCAATAAAAGAGTATCCAGCATTAATTTGCCAATTTGGCAAGATTCTACCTGTAACTTCTAACTCTACCCCTTGAGAGCGTTGATTAGCTCCTTGTTTTTTCAATTCATTAGAGTCATTAGGATCATCCGTTAATACATTTTTTTGATGAATATTAAAATATGCTATACTCGCATTCAGTTTTCCATTTAACCACTCTGTTTTTAGTCCTCCTTCAAACATTTTTGAAGACATAGGTGCAAATGGACTGCCATAAGCCGTGGTTCCTAAATATGCGTTAGTCTGTACCTCAAACCCCTCTATATAAGATGCATATGCATTTATATTCTTAGAAGCTTTATATATAGCTCCTACCCTTTTCAGTAATTTATGCTGTCTTGTAACCACTTCATTTTTAAGATTATAATTGGTTTTATCCAAATACCATTCTTGTCTAATTCCTAAATTAAGGATAAAATTCCCATAACTCATTTGGTTCATTAAATAAATCCCATTAGTCATAAAATGCAAAGGAGCTATTTCTTGCTTCTGAAAGATATAATCATTCAAATTAGCTAAAAGATATTTAGGATTTTCTAAATCAAAATGAGGTACATTAGGAATAGGGTTACCACTAGCATCGGTTACATAATCACCAGGCTTAGTTTTATCAAACTTATTTGCCGTTTTCCCATTTTTTAATCTATAACCTCTTGCTCTATTCCACCCTCCGTTTCTACTCACCTCAAAAGCACTTAAGTCATACCCAAAAACTACTTTGTTTTTTAATTTCCCTAAATTGAAATCTACATTAAAATACGCATTAAAATTATCTGAATATACCTTTTGTTCTCTGCGAGAAATCTGCATTTCTACTAAAGTAGGTATTGCTTTCCCTGTAATATCTTGAGCAAATTTATTAGCTGTCCTATGCTCTAATAAATCTTCGTCCCAAATATGCTTCATATACGCCATATTAACCCCTACTTTATCTGAAAACTGATGAGATAAACTACTCATAACCGTAAGATTAATATTCTTATTATAATCATTAGAAGCACCGATAGCAAAATTTATAGGAGTAGTTCGTAAATTCGCACTCTGACCTTTCTTCACACCAAAAATAGGCTGACCTCTATCCAACTTAGAATTAGTATTTGTAAAAACTAACTCTAAATTTACCCGTGTTTTTTCATTAGGGACATAGCTAATGGTAGGAGCTATCACATAAGATTTATTTCCTTGCAAATCTCTAAAACTCTGAGAATTCTCATATCCTAAATTCAAACGATATAATAAACTTTTTGATTTCTCTAAAGGACCTGTAAAATCTAATGTACTTCTTATCGTACCATAGCTTCCTATCGTAAGATCTACCTCTTTTCTAGCGACACTTAAAGGTTTTTTAGTTACCATATTGATAGACCCACCAGCATTAGCACTTGCAAATGTAATACTTGCAGGACCTTTTATCACTTCTACCCTTTCCAAGTTAATAGTCAATGGTGGCGTAATATAACTAGAAAATGCGGTCATCCCATTAATCAACCGATTATTATCCCTATTTCCCCAACCTTGAGTAACCCCTCTAATTGAGTAATGACTATAATAACTGGTAGTACTTACCCCTGTTACATTCTTTAATGCATCTCCCATTCTAAAAACCTGTCTATCTGATAAAAGCTCTTTAGTAACTGTAGAGATAGATTGAGGGACCTCCATATTCTTCAGTGCAATTTTTGAAGAAGAAAAAGAATAATCACTATTATAATCATTCCTTGCTCTCCCAACAATCTCCAATGTCTGTAATGTTTTCTCAGGGTTAGTCAAACTATCTTTAACTACCTCTTGACCAAAAACTCCAATGAAGGCCATCAAACTAGAAGCCAACAACACTTTTTTGTTCATAATTAATTATAATTTACATTCAATCCCGCAAAGATATTACTTAATTTATTTTAATAACAAATACTCCTTGTGATTTTTATCACTTTTTATAAATTTAATAACACATTTTTTAATAAAAAAATATAAACTCGCCTTATATAGCGAGTTTATATCATACTTATCTTTATTTTCAAATACTATGCATCAATATTTGCATACCTTGCATTCTGCTCTATAAATTCTCTTCTTGGCGGAACTTCATCTCCCATCAACATAGAGAAAACTCTATCGGCTTCTGCCGCATTTTCTATATTTACTTGCTTTAAAAAACGATTTTCTGGATTCATCGTAGTTTCTGCAAGTTGTTCGGCATTCATCTCTCCAAGCCCTTTATACCTCTGTATTTCAACCTTTCCATCAGGTGAAAGTTGATAAGCTTTTTCATCTCTATCCTTATCATTCCAAGCATAAACAGAGTTTTTACCTTTTTTCAATTGATAAAGTGGTGGTGTAGCAATGTATACATACCCATTATCTATTAATTCTCTCATATA
>CAUTLL010000100.1:0-4771 GCA_963539275.1 uncultured Flavobacteriaceae bacterium | reverse complement strand
TCAAATTTATCAAAAGGAAATCTTGGAAATTTCGTTACAATATAATCAATTGAGGGTTCAAAACAAGCGTAAGTTTTATTCGTTACAGGATTTATAATTTCATCTAAAGTAAGCCCTACTGCGATTTTTGCCGCGATTTTTGCGATAGGGTATCCAGTGGCTTTACTAGCTAGTGCCGATGAGCGAGAAACTCTAGGATTTACCTCAATCACATAATAATTAAAAGAATGAGGGTCAAGAGCTAATTGCACATTACATCCCCCTTCTATTCCTAAAGCTCTGATGATTTTTAGAGAAGCATTTCTGAGCATTTGGTTTTCTCGGTCAGTCATGGTTTGAGCCGGTGCAACGACGATAGAGTCTCCTGTGTGAATACCAACAGGGTCTATGTTTTCCATGTTACAAACCACAATAGCATTATCATTAGAGTCACGAATAACTTCGTATTCTATTTCTTTATATCCAGCAATTGATTTTTCTATAAGGCATTGATTTACAGGGCTGTATTTTAATCCTAACTCTGTAATTTCTTTCAATTCTTTTTCATTAGAAGCGATGCCACCGCCCGTCCCTCCGAGAGTGAATGCAGGTCTGATAATCACAGGGTATCCGATATCATTAGCAAAATCAATAGCACCTTGTAGAGTATTGACGATTTCTGATTCGGGGACAGGTTCATTTAATTCTCTCATCAATTCACGAAAGAGATCTCGGTCTTCTGCTCTATTGATAGCTGAGAGTTTCGTTCCTAAAATCTCTACTTTACATTCGTCTAAAATTCCTGATTTTTGTAGTTCTACCGCCATATTTAGTCCTGTTTGACCTCCTAAAGTGGGTAATAATGCATCAGGTCTTTCTTTTCTAATAATATGGCTTACAAATTCTAAAGAAATGGGCTCAATATATACTTTATCAGCAATTTCTACATCTGTCATAATAGTGGCTGGGTTGGAGTTGATGAGAATCACTCGGTAGCCCTCTTCTTTTAGGGAAAGACATGCTTGAGCTCCTGCATAGTCAAATTCAGCAGCTTGACCAATGATGATAGGACCAGAGCCGATGACTAAAATTGTTTTTATATCTGTGCGTTTCATTGTTTGAGAGGGATTTTTATTTTCTAAAATTTTCTATCATATTGATAAATTCATCAAAAATATAGCGAGAATCTTCAGGGCCAGGATTGGCTTCAGGGTTAAACTGTACGGAGAAACAAGCGTATTTCTTATGTCTTATCCCTTGGTTTAGTTTATTATTTAGAGTGATATGAGTTTCCTCTAAATCGGTATTTTTTAGGCTTTCTTGTTCTAAACTAAAGTTTTGATTTTGAGAAGTTAAAATTACTTTTTGGTTGGCTAAATTTAATACTGATGTTCCTCCGTGAATGCCCGTTTTTAGAGGCTTAGTTTTTGCTCCACAAGCCATTCCTAAAATCAAATGCCCTAAATTGATACCGAGAATAGGAACTTTACCGATGAGTTGTCTCACGGTTTCTTGTGCATAAGAAAGTCCTTGAGGATTCCCTGGTCCTCCTGATAAAATTAAACCATCAGGATTCATAAGTAAAATTTCTTCAGCGGAGGTATCGTGAGGAATTACAATAATATCGCAGTTTCTTAGAGATAACTCACGCAGAATTCCTAGTTTTGTTCCAAAATCTAAGATGACAATTTTAGGTCCTCGTCCGGGGCTTGCATAAGGTGTTTCAGTAGAAACCTTGGCAACTTGTTGAAGCGAATTTATTGAATTTCTAAGTTCATTGATAATATCTTCTTCATTAGCATCAATATCTACAATTTTTCCTTTTTGTTTCCCCTTTTCACGAAGTATGCGAGTGAGTCTTCTCGTATCAATGTCTTCAATTCCTGATATATTTTTCTTTTTGAAGAAATCGTTTAGGGGAATTTGACTTCTAAAATTAGAAGGAAAATCACAAAGTTCTTTCACAATAAGTCCTTTGACAGAAGGTTTTATGCTTTCGTAATCATCTCTATTAATTCCGTAATTCCCAATAAGAGGATAGGTCATGCAGATGATTTGACCAAAATATGCAGGGTCAGAAATAATTTCTTGATAACCAGTCATTCCAGTGTGGAAAATAATTTCTCCTTCAAGATTTTCATTGGCACCGAAACCTTTTCCACAGAAAATATCTCCTGATTCTAATATGAGTTTTTTATTGTTCATTTTTTATTATAATTAGTTCAAATCATTGATTTAGTAAACTTTTTTTCCATTTACAAAAGTAGCAATGGGCCAGCCAGAGCATTCCCAACCATGAAAAGGAGTATTTCTTCCTTTGGAAACAAAAGTGTTTTTATCTATTTTTTCAGTTTTTTTAAGGTCAATAATTGTTAAATCCGCATAATATCCTACCTCTATTTTTCCTATTTTTTCTAGTTTGAAAACATTGGCAGGTTTTATTGTCATCCAGTCTATCAATTGTTTCAAATTCCATCTTCCCGTTTTTACAAATTTGGTGTAAAGTACAGGAAAAGCAGTTTCAAACCCTACAATTCCAAAAGGAGAATTATACATTCCTTGGCTTTTTTCTTCTTCGGTATGAGGTGCATGGTCGGTAGCGATGCAATCTATAATTCCTTCTTCTATCCCTTTGATGAGAGCCTCTCTATCTTCTTTTGCTCGGAGTGGAGGGTTCATTTTATAGTTAGTGTCTATGGACGGAATATCATCTTCGGTTAAAACCAAATGATGTGGAGAAACTTCGGCGGTTACATTGATTTCAGCTTTTTTTCCATCTGCAATAACTCTTACGGATTCTTTTGTGGATACATGACAAACATGATAGTGAGCACCAGTAGCTTCAGCTAAAAGAATATCACGAGCAATATGGACTGATTCACAAACGCTTGGGATACCTTTTAATCCTAATTCTTTAGCCTTTTCTCCATCGTGAATACAGCCACCTAAAATTAAAGAATTATCTTCACAATGTGCCACGATAGGGAGTTCTACTTTTTCGGCTTCTTTCATAGCATCAAACATGACTTTTGCTTCTTGAACCCCCACGCCATCATCAGTAAATCCTACTGCACCTTTTTCTTTTAAGATTTTAAAATTAGTTATTTTTTGCCCCATAGAATCTTCCGTAATAGCTCCATAAGGTCTAATTTTGATTATAGAAGATTGTTGAATTCTTTTTAGTAAATCGTCAAAACGCTCTGCTCGGTCAGGTACAGGATTAGTATTTGGCATAGGACAAATTGTGGTATATCCACCTTTTGCAGCGGAACGAGAACCAGTAGCAATGGTTTCTTTATGCTCTCCTCCAGGTTCCCGAAGGTGGACATGAACATCAATGAACCCAGGGCTTATGAGGTGTCCATTGGCATCAAAAATTTCGGCGTTTTCTCTGTCTATTTTTTCCGAAATTTCTGTAATGATGCCATTTTCTATCAATATTTCTTTTGAGATGAGATTTCCTTGTGCATCAAGGATTTTTCCATTTTTGATGATTTTCATAATTTTAATTTTTTGATGATTTTATTTGTTCAAATAAGAAGCCTTTTTGTTCCAAAGTATTTTTGAGAATGGCCATTCTTGCAAAAACGCCATTTTCCATTTGCTTAAAAATTCTGGAGCGGGAGCATTCTACCAAATCACTGTCTATTTCTACACCTCTATTGATAGGTGCTGGATGCATTATAATTGCTGATTTTTTCATTTTTTGTTCTCGATCTTTTGTTAGCCCATATCGGAGAAGATAGTCTTTTGTGGAGAACTGATTCTGGTTTTCGTGTCTTTCATGTTGTATTCTTAAAAGCATTAAAACATCAATATTTGAGATAATTTGGTCTAAATCCTTGAAATTTCCATAAACCTTGTTGTATTCTTCAAACCATTCTCTTGGGCCAGAAAAATATATTTCAGCACCTAATTTTTTTAGAGCAGTAGAAGTGGAATTTGCTACACGACTATGTTTAATATCTCCTACAATGGCTACTTTTAATTTTTCAAAAGAACCAAATTCTTGCTGAATAGTCATCAAGTCAAGTATTGTTTGGCTCGGGTGTTCACCAGTGCCATCACCTCCATTGATGATACTTATGTCAATGTTTTTTAACTTGTTATAATATTCATTTTGCGAATGTCTAATAACAGCTAAATTTATGCCGATGGATTGAAGAGTTTTTATTGTATCATAGAGACTTTCTCCTTTATTGACAGAGCTTTGAGAAACATCAAAGGGAATAACATTAAGCCCTAATTTTCTTTCTGCGACTTCAAAACTGATTTTTGTCCTTGTACTATTTTCAAAAAAAAGATTTGAAACAAAAATAGATTCTTTAGCTTTAAATTCTTTCCCATTGGCTATTTCTAATGCTTGGTTAAGAATATTTTGAATTTCTTCATTATTAAGAGATGATACATTGAGCATAAAATAATAGTATTTTGTATAGATATAAAAAAACGAAGTCAATAATGACCTCGTTTAATAAAATAAATATAATTTTTGGTAATCCAAAAAGACTACATGTTGTTCAGCATTTGAAAAAAGTACCTTTCTTGTTTTCATTTTCGCAAAGGTAGTAAAATAATTATATATTATAAAAAATAATCAAATAAAAAATATGAGGAATTTTTTGAAAATATTATCTTTGTACCTAAGCAATAAAAATGTTTTTATGGACAATTATGTTATTAACAATCTTCCTGATTATTTTAAACAATATGAAAGGTCTGTGAAAGATCCTAAAAAATTCTGGGGAAATATAGCAGAGGAGAATTTTGTTTGGGAACAAAAATGGAGTAA
>CAUTLL010000099.1:0-4798 GCA_963539275.1 uncultured Flavobacteriaceae bacterium | reverse complement strand
ACGAATATAATCTTTCTGAGCATAAGATAAATTAGATTTTGCTAATAGATAATCTTGCTGTAATTGAACAATATTAGGATCCTCTAAAATAACCAAAACATCTCCTTTTCTTACATAATTTCCAACCAAAAATTTAGAAGTTCTTACATACCCTCCACTTGGAGCAGAAACACTCGCCATTGCATTTGGTGGAACATCTATAAATCCTGTAGCATTGATTGTAAAAGCCAATTCTCTATCTTTTGATACAGTCTGGATTCCTACATTTTTCATTTGCTCATCTGTAAGAGTAATTTGGTCTTCCTCTTGTGAAATATCAAATACTTCCACTGGTTGTTCCTGTGAACCAGAACAAGATAAAACTATAATACTAATAATACCTACTAAAAATATTTTATTCATCTTTTTATTATTAATTTATAAATAAAGAATTTAACTCTATAGTCTTATCATTAAGTTCTTTAACTTTGTCAATATATAAATTTTGAATATCCAATGCTTGATTTACAAGAATAGACCAATCCAGAAAATTAATCTCTCCTCTATAAAACTGGTGATTTGCTGTTTTTATAATCTCCTCTGAATTCTTCAATCCTTTTTGCTGATAATAATCCACCTGTGATTTCAATTTTTCATAACTTCCGTTTAATTCTACGAATTGTCTTTTCAATTCTCTCACTCCTATCCGCTTGTTATTTTCAGCAATTAATTGATTCACTTTTTGTCCTTCAATGATTGCTTTTTGTCCTGAATTAAAAATAGGAATATTAAACCCGACAGAAACATTATGCAAGCGCATTAATTCTCCTGTTTCTCTTTTAGCTATATTATTATATCCTAAACTGAAATAAGGCTGTAATTTAGATTTCTCAACACCTAATCGAGCTTGTTCAATATTTTTTTGCTGTTCTAACTGCTGAATAACCCAATGGTTATTAATATCATTTTCAGAAAAATTTATCTTTTCAACAAAAAAATCTTCCTTTTTATTAGTATAATATTCTTTACCATTGATAAGTAAATTCAACTGTTGAAGAACAATCTCTTTATCCTTTTTAATATTAAATAGCTGAATATTTATCTGTGATTTTAAATTTTCCGCCGTCGCCTTTTCTAATAAATTAGTTTCTCCCTTTTTAAGTCTTAACTCTGCACGATTAAAGTATTGCGTATAAATACTATCCATCTTCTCCAATAGATATTTCTTTTTATCTAAATAATTTAGATTATTGAAAATCAATCCAAGCTCTTTTTTTATCTGCCATTTTTGAAGATTCACAGACACCAGACTATTTTGCCATTCCTCTCGCAAAACTTGTTTTTGTCTTTTATAAAAACTTGGAAGCCTAAAAGTTTGTGAGACACTAAATTCATAATCCATATCCTTTGTGTCAATCTGACCAATATCTGAGGAAATATTCAAAGGGTCTAAAATTACTGCAGACTTCTTCAATCTATCTTGAAAATTAACCCTCAATTCAGCCCCTCTAATATCTAAATTATTTACAATAGCCTTAGAATAGGCCTCTTCTAGTGTAATTGGGATTTGTGCTGATACTTTTATCCCAATTAGTAAAAAAAATAAAATTCTAATATTACTATACATTTTTTCTAATCTTAATTATTCTTTCTGATTAACTTTTTTTCTATCCAAATATAAAAAATAGGCAATAAATAAAGCGTAAGGCAAGTTGCTAATAACAAACCTCCTATCACAACTGTTGCTAATGGCCGTTGCACCTCAGCCCCTTCTCCTGAACCAATTGCCATTGGTAAAAACCCTAACGAAGCTACAAATGCTGTCATCAATACTGGTCTTAATCTATTTTTACCTCCCATTTTTACGGCATCTTCTATATTTGGAAATAATTCTCTCTGTCTATTAAATTCTGTAACTAATACTATTCCGTTAAGCACTGCCACTCCAAAAAGGGCAATAAATCCAATACCTGCAGAAATGCTAAAATTCATCCCTCTAAGCGTCAAAGCTAAAATACCTCCAATTGCAGAAAGTGGAATAGCAGAAAAAATAAGTAACCCATATTTCAATGAACGGAAAGTAAAGTATAACATTAATAAAATCAATATTAAACTCACTGGAACTGCTAAAGACAATCTTGATTTCGCTTGTTGTAAATTCTCAAATGTCCCACCATATTTTATAAAATATCCAGAAGGAAGTTTCAAACTATTTTCTACTTCTGCTTGTAAATCAGCCACCGTAGTTTGAATATCCCTACCTTTCACATTAAATCCTACTATTATTCTTCTTTGTGTATCTTCCCTTTGTATTTGATTAACACTTTCTTTCAACTCTACACTGGCTATTTCACTCAATGGAATTACCTGCCCAGATGGAGTATTGACCAAAAGATTTTTTACATCTTCTATATTTTTCCTATGCTCACTGTCCAACCTGACAACTAAATCAAATCTCTTTTCTCCTTCATAAACTGCCCCTGTAGATTGCCCTGCGAAGGCTGTATTTACAATGTTATTGACATCATTAATTCCTAAACCATATCTTGCCATTGATACCCTATCATAAGAAATAATAATCTGAGGAATCCCTAAAATAGGCTCTACAAATATATTTTCTGCACCTTGTATTTTTTTAGAAATATCTCCTAATTTTTCGGCATATACTTTTAAAGTATCAAGATTTTCACCAAATATTTTACACACTACATCCTGCCTAGCTCCTGTCATCAATTCGTTAAATCTCATATTCACAGGATACTGAAAAGAAAATGTAACTCCAAGTGTATTTTTTTTCAATTCTGCTGTCATTTTTTCAGAAAGTTCATCGTAAGTTTTAGCAGAAGTCCATTCGAAACGAGGTTTTAAAATAACCATCATATCACTCGCATCAATAGGCATCGGGTCTGTTGGGATTTCACTACTTCCTGTTTTGCCCACCACTTTTTCTACCTCAGGGAATTTTTCCATTAAAATTTTTGATGCTTGTTGTACTGCATCTGTAGATGTTTTCAGATTACTTCCTGAAAGCACTCTAGTATCGACCGCAAAATCTCCTTCTGGAAGAGTTGGTATAAACTCTCCACCCAACCTTGTTAATAGAAAAATAGAAAACACAAATAATCCAAAAACAGAAAACATCACAATCTTTGAAAATGAAATAACTTTATTAAGTGACTTTTCATACAGAACCTCTAACTTCTCCATTATCTTATCCGAGAAATTCTTTTTGAAACTTATCTTTTTAGATAAAACCAAACTACTCATCATCGGTATATAAGTAAGAGATAGAATAAAAGCTCCCAATAATGCAAAAGCTACTGTTTGAGCCATCGGCTTGAACATTTTACCTTCAACCCCTTGTAAAGATAAAATAGGAAGATAGACAATAAGAATAATAATTTGTCCAAAAACCGCAGAATTCATCATCTTACCTGCATAAGTTTCCACCTCAGAATTCATTTGTTCTTGCGAAATACAAGCCACTTTATCCTTTTTCAAATCGTGAAATCTATGAAGAACTGCTTCGACTATAATCACAGCTCCATCTACAATCAAACCAAAATCTAAAGCCCCCAAACTCATTAGATTCCCACTCACTCCAAAGATATTCATGATAATAATGGCAAAAAGCATTGCCAACGGAATGACCGAGGCAACTAAAAACCCCGCACGAAGATTACCAAGAAACAAAACAAGCACAAAAACCACAATAAGAGCCCCTTCCGTAAGATTTTTAGCTACAGTAGAAATCGCATTATTCACCATCTTTGTTCTATCCAAAAACGGCTCTATCTTGACGCCCTCTGGTAAAGATTTTTGAATCTCTTCTATACGATTTTTTACTTTTCTGATTACCTCATTGGAATTTGCCCCCTTCAACATCATTACCACCGCACCTGCAACTTCTCCTTCTCCATTATAAGTCATAGCTCCGTAACGAATAGCCTTCCCATACTGAACCTTACCAACATTCTTAACCAATATAGGAGTTCCATCAGGTAAAGTTTTAACGACCGTATTTTCAATATCTTCTATCTTCCCTACCAATCCTTCTGTTCTAATAAACAAAACCGTTGGACCTTTTTCAATATAAGCCCCTCCTGTATTTTGATTATTGTTTTGAAGTGCAGAAAATACTTCTTGAACCGTTACTTGCATTTCTTTAAGTTGAGAAGGATTGATTGCTACTTCGTATTGTTTTAAATCTCCACCGAAACTAGCTACATCTGCTACGCCTTCAATTCCTAACAACTGTCTTCTAACAACCCAATCTTGAATTGTTCTCAAATCCATTGCAGAATAACGATGCTCGTAACCTTTTTTAGGTCTTACTACATATTGATAAATCTCCCCTAACCCCGTAGTGATAGGTGCCATAGTAGGTGTTCCCAACTCTTTCGGAACTTCCGTCTGCTGAAGTCTTTCAGCCACTTGTTGACGAGCCAAAAAGATATCAATATCATCATTAAATACAATCGTAATTACCGATAATCCAAAACGAGAAAAACTCCTAATTTGTTTAATCCCTTGGATATTATTATTTGCTTGCTCTAATGGAAAAGTGATAAATCTCTCCACATCTTCTGCTCCTAAACTCGGAGAAACAGTTATTATTTGCACCTGATTATCCGTAATGTCAGGCACAGCATCTATAGGCAATTTCCTTACCTCTAATAAACCATAAATGATTAATCCTAAAGTAAATAAACCTACTAACAATTTATTCTTAACAGAAAAAGCGATAATCTTATTAAGCATAATCTATAAAATGGAATCTACTGATAAATAAAGGTTCAAAAGTAGATAATTTTATCCT
>CAUTLL010000098.1:0-4815 GCA_963539275.1 uncultured Flavobacteriaceae bacterium | reverse complement strand
TGAAGCCTATGGATTTGAAAATCTCAATAATTTTACCTTTCACAAGGTTTATGGGATGTCTTGCTCCTAGTTCTAGAGGAAACCCAGGTCTTGTGAGGTCTTCTTTTACTATAGTAGCTTCTCCCAAGGTGTTGGTTTTTAATGATTCAAGTTTGGAAGATATACTTTGCTGTAGGGTGTTTATCTTTTGACCGATTTCTCTTTTCTGCTCATTTGGGATAGTTTTAAACTGCTCGAATAAGTTATTCAGAATTCCTTTTTTACCATTATATTTTATTCTGAACTGTTCTATTTCTTCTTTTACATCGGAGTGAAATTGATTCACTTCATCTAAAAGTTCATCTATTTTCGTAAGCATTTTACTTTTATTATTTGGGCAAAAATACAATTTTTATATTTTCAATCAAAATAAGACTATTGAGAATACTCTTATTTTATTATAAAGAATCCCATCTCACTACTGAGATGAGAAAAATATTTAGTGTTATGATTTTATTTAATAAATTATTTTTATTCATCGTTTTTTAATACAGATAAAGCACTTTCATAGTCTGGTTCTTGCTTTATTTCAGGAACCTGCTCTGTATAAATTACTTTGCCTGTTTCATCTAAGATGATTACAGCACGGCTGATAAGCCCCTTTAATGGTCCATCTAAAATTTCCACCTCATAATCTTTAGAAAAACTACCTCTAAAATCAGAAAGTGTAATAACATTTTCTAGTCCCTCTGCTGCACAAAATCTAGATAAAGCAAAAGGTAAATCTTTAGAAATATTGATAACAATAGCGTTTTCTAGAGATGAAGCTTCTTGATTAAATTTTCTTGCAGATGCTGCACATATTCCTGTATCAATACTTGGAAATAAATTTAATACTAATTTTTTTCCACTAAAATCAGACAAACTCTTTTCAGAGAGATCTGCGGCTACCAAAGTGAAATTTTTGGCATGTTCTCCAATTTTTGGTAACTCTCCAAGAGTATTAATAAGATTTTCTGCTAATGTGATTTTTGCCATAATTTTTTAATTTAATTCTTTACAAATATAAATAAAATTATACTCTAGAATGAGTTATGAATATAAATATTTTTTATAGAATTAAAAATCTCTTTCTACATCTTTATCACCTCTACCAGAAAGATTTACAATGACAAGTTCATTTTTATTTTTCATTAATTTCATCGCTAGAGCAATGGCATGAGAAGACTCTATTGCAGGTGTAATACCCTCTAAACGAGAAAGAACTTGGTAAGCTTCAATAGCCTCATCATCTGTAATTGAAAAATATTGAGCTCTTTGAGTATCTTTTAAGTAAGAGTGTTGAGGGCTAATACCTGGGTAATCTAATCCTGCAGCAATGGAGTGAGAAGACTGTGGCTCATTATTTTTATTGGTTAGACAATAAGAAAAAGTTCCTTGAAAAATGATAGGTTTTCCATAATTTAAGGTTGCAGCCGTATCATTTGGAGTGTTTTTTCCGCCACCTTCTGCACCATAAATTTTAACAGAAGAATCATTTAAAAATGCAGAAAATAAGCCAATAGCATTGGACCCACCCCCTATACAGGCGATAATACTATCAGGCAATAAACCTTCTTTTTGTAGAATTTGTTGTCTAGCCTCATTACCTATCACACTTTGGAAGTACCCAACCATTTTAGGATATGGATGAGGACCCACATGAGAACCAAGTAGATAGTAAGACTCAGGATTACTAATATAATAGTTTAAAGCGGTATCAACGGCGTCTTTTAGTGTTTTTGTGCCATTATCACAAGAAATAATTTCAGCACCAAGAAGTTTCATTCGCTTAACATTTAGTGATTGTCTTTCCACATCAATGGCACCCATGAATATTTTACAAGGGATATTCAGTAAAGCACATGCTGTCGCAGTTGCTACACCATGTTGCCCAGCTCCAGTTTCAGCTATGATTTGTTTTGCTCCCATTTTTTTAGCTAAAATGATTTGCCCAATAGCATTGTTAATTTTGTGTGAACCTGTATGATTGAGATCTTCTCGTTTTAAGTATATCTTTGAACCAATATGATTACTCAAATTTTTAGCATAATAGAGAGAAGAAGGTCTTCCTACAAAATTTTTTAATGTTTCAATAAATTCATTTTTAAAATCATCAGTTTTTGTAATTTCATCGAAGAAATTGGCTAATTTGTTTAGTTGATCAGATAATACAGGAGGGACAAATGCTCCGCCATATTCTCCGTAATAACCTTTGTAATCTAGCATTTTTTGTAGAGGTTCTACTCTAATTTCAGTTGTGTTCATATGTTTAAGATTTATTTTTGAAAAATAAAAAAGCCATTAGGAGAATTCCTAACAGCTTTTACTTTATAATGTTAACTATTTAATATAAAAGACTAGATGAACCCTCTCATTTTTGAGATAGTTTGAAGCCACCAATTGTTATTTATATTAAATATAGCAATCATTTTATTGATTTAATTAAAAAATCTAGTTAGTCACACAAGATAATCCCATAATTGTTGTTAAATTCTATTACACCTCCATTAATAGGAAATGTATAGCAATTATTTCTTTGGGGTTCTGCGTGAAAGAACTTTGCAAAGCTTTCATTTTCTATTTTGTTGGTAATTAGTTTTATTTTTCCTTCCTTTAGAGAAGAAACTACAGGAGCATGATCATTTAATATATGAAACTCACCCAACTCCCCAGGTAGTAAAACCGATTCTATTTCTCCCTCAAAAACTACTAACTCTGGTGTTAATATTTTAATATTCATACTTAATAATAGAATTTGAAATCTGAGAGATGAATGAAATAAATTTGTTCAACCCTCAAATTATATTATTTATGCATTTTCAGCAAGCATTTTTTCTCCAGCCTCAATAGCTTCTTCTATAGTTCCTTTAAGATTGAAACAAGCCTCAGGCAAGTGATCAAGTTCTCCATCAATAATCATATTAAATCCTTTAATCGTATCTTTAATATCTACCAATGCACCTGGAATGCCTGTGAATTGTTCTGCTACATGGAATGGCTGAGATAAAAATCTTTGAACTTTTCTTGCTCGATAAACTACTAATTTATCTTCTTCTGATAATTCTTCCATACCAAGAATTGCAATAATATCTTGAAGAGCTTTATATCTTTGAAGAATTTCTTTTACCCTTTGAGCGCAATTATAGTGTTCCTCTCCGATAATTTCTGGAGCTAAAATTCTAGATGTAGAATCCAATGGATCCACTGCAGGATAGATACCTAACGAAGCGATTTTTCTAGAAAGAACGGTAGTTGCATCAAGGTGAGCAAAAGTAGTTGCTGGAGCTGGGTCCGTTAAGTCATCTGCTGGTACATACACGGCTTGAACAGAAGTAATAGAACCATTTTTTGTAGAGGTAATTCTTTCTTGCATTGCTCCCATTTCAGAAGCTAGGGTAGGTTGGTAACCTACAGCAGAAGGCATACGACCAAGAAGTGCAGACACCTCAGAACCTGCCTGAGTAAAACGGAAAATATTATCGACGAAGAATAGTACATCTCTACCTTGTCCCGTTTCTCCACCATCACGGAAATATTCAGCTAAAGTAAGTCCAGAAAGAGCTACTCTTGCTCTTGCCCCTGGTGGTTCATTCATTTGTCCAAATACAAAAGCAGCCTTAGAATCTTTCATTTGTTCTAAATCAACTTTGCTTAAGTCCCAACCACCATTTTCCATAGAGTGCATGAAATCTTCACCATATTTAATGATACCAGATTCAAGCATCTCTCTCATAAGGTCGTTACCTTCCCTTGTTCTTTCTCCTACACCTGCAAATACAGAAAGACCACCATGTCCTTTTGCAATGTTGTTAATTAATTCTTGAATCAATACGGTTTTACCTACACCGGCACCACCAAATAGGCCAATTTTTCCTCCTTTTGCATAAGGTTCGATAAGATCAATTACTTTAATTCCAGTAAATAGAACTTCTGCAGATGTTGATAGTTGTTCAAATTTAGGAGCTTCTCTATGGATTGGCAAACCATTATCTTTAGAAAGCGGAGTAATACCATCAATAGTATCACCTACCACATTGAATAGTCTACCATTAATTCCGTCACCTATTGGCATTGTAATTTGTCGCCCAGTAGCCACTACTTCTTGACCTCTCTGAAGTCCATCAGTAGCATCCATAGCGATACATCTTACCATATCTTCGCCAATATGTTGCTCTACTTCGAGAATAAGTTTTTCTCCGTTTCTTTTTACAACTTCAAGGGCATCGTAGATTTTTGGTAATTCTTCTGCCTCTTGGAATATAACATCAATTACTGGACCGATAACTTGTGAAATCTTTCCTTTAATATGGTTTGCCATTTTCTAATTTTTTCTTTTTGCAAATATAAATAAAGTTTATAAAATATCATTGCTTAAAAACAAGATTTTTATCATATTTGTCATAAAAATTAGTTTTTGGAAATAATTAAAGATTTATCAGCTTATAGAAGTACTATGCCAATGGTGATTTCATTGGGAATGTATGATGGAGTTCATAGAGGTCATGAAAGGATTATTCATATTTTGAAGAGGATTGCAGAGGAGAAAAATTATAGTTCTGGAATATTTTCTTTTTGGCCACATCCAAGGAGGGTAATTAATCCAGAGTATGAGCTTAAACTTTTGACTAATATAGAAGAAAAGATAGAAATTTTAGAGAAAAAAGGGTTGGATTTTCTTTTTTTGCAAAAATTTGATGAAAATTTTAAAAATTTAGATGCAGAAGATTTTGTTGAACAGATTTTAGTAAAGAAAATCAATATTAAACATGTGATTATAGGAAAAGACCACTGTTT
>CAUTLL010000097.1:0-4888 GCA_963539275.1 uncultured Flavobacteriaceae bacterium | reverse complement strand
CAATATTGGAAAAAGGAAAATAAATGCTATGCCAAAAACTATCGTAAGAAAAATGGATAGATAATCAGATAAATCATAGCTTAAAATAATTTCATTGGAAATTCTGTAAAAATAACCAAAATTAATAGCAAAAGGTAGAATAATGAAATATCCACATAACGCCCCTAAAAAAAATAAGAGCCAAGTTCCATTGATGATGATTAAAGAATATTTTTTTTCATTTGGTAAAAGAGCAGGACTGATAAACCGCCATAATTCCCAAATAATGTAAGGAAATGCACATAATATCCCTCCGAAAATAGCAATGGAAATAGTAACATTTACTTGTTCATATAATTTTCTTACTTGGATAGGAAATTTTTCAGGGAGAGAAAAACTTTCTGCATCGGAGATGTTTTGAGTGAGATTATTGATTAATTTTATGGTTGGAAAGTCCGATTTAGATGGATAAAAAATAATTTTATCCATTACCCATTCTATATTGTATCCAATAAAAAAAGCAAGGAATATTACAGCTAAAATTATTCTTATAATATGTCCTCTTAGTTCTCCTAGATGGTCTAAAAAAGACATGTCTTTATTATTCATAAAGGTTTAATACTTATGTTATAAAATTCCTTCATCTAATAATTTATGTAAATCAATGATTCCAAAATATTTTCCTTGATGTGTAACGATTAACTGTCCAATGTTATTTTCTTTTAATAGTACTAAAGCTTCTTTTGCTAAAGCCTCTTTTTCAATAGTTTTTGGATTTTTACTCATAATATCCTTAGCGAAAATATTTGAAATATTATCCTTTTCTGAGAGCATTCTTCGTAAGTCTCCATCTGTAATTACTCCAATAATTTTTTCATTTTCTGTTACAGCTGTGATACCGTGTTTAGAGCTACTGATAGATATAATAACCTCTTTAATCGGTGAATTTTCAGATACTTCTGGTTTGTTTTTAGAAAGGAATTGTTCCACTTTTGCAGTAAGGTTTTTGCCTAAAGCTCCCCCAGGGTGGAATCTAGCGAAGTCTTCACCTTTGAAATTGTTAAGTTCCATTAAACAGATCGCCAAAGCATCTCCTAAGGCGATTTGATTAGTAGTAGAGCTTGTTGGTGCAAGTTGATTAGGACAAGCTTCTTTGGAAACAGAACTGTCTAGAACAATATCAGAAAGCTCGGCTAATTTACTATTGAGATTTCCTGTCATACCGATTAGAGTAGAAGAATAAGATTTTAAGAAAGGGAGCAGATTAACAATTTCCGGTGAGTTTCCGGAATTAGAAATACATAAAATAATATCATTTTTTTGTACAATTCCTAAGTCACCATGTATCGCTTCGGCTGCATGAAGAAATTGAGAAGGAGTACCAGTAGAATTGAGTGTAGCCACAATTTTGTTTCCAATATGAGCACTTTTTCCAATTCCTACAACAACCAATTTTCCTTGAGATTTATGGATAATATTGACTGCTTTTTCAAAATTTTCGTTCAGTCTATTTTTTAAAGATTGTAATTCTGTAATTTCTGTGGAAATTGCATTTTTTGCAATTTCAAGTAAATTTATTTTTTTCAATTTAATTCTTTTTTTAGTAATTTTACATTCATCATTTTGACTAATATCAAAATGAGAATTATTTTGAATCCAAAAGTAATAAAATTAAATTAAATATTTTTTAATATTGATTTTTTTTCTTACCTTTGATACTATGCAATTACAAAAAATAAATTAAAGAAATGGGTATAAAAGATATGAATTTATCAGATTCTTTAAAGAAATATTTTGGATTTTCTACTTTCAAGGGACAACAAGAGGATATTATTTCTACATTGTTGGAGGGGAGAGATGTTTTTGTTTTAATGCCTACAGGAGGAGGAAAGTCTCTTTGTTATCAATTGCCAGCTTTGATGAGTGAGGGGACTGCTATTGTAGTATCTCCGTTAATTGCATTGATGAAAAATCAAGTAGATGCGGTAAATGGACTGTTTTCAGAGGAAGGTATTGCACATGTTTTAAACTCATCTTTGAATAAATCTCAAACCAAAACAGTGATGGAAGATATAAGAGTGGGTAAAACAAAGTTGCTTTATGTGGCACCAGAATCACTGATAAAAGAGGAATATTTAGATTTTTTGAAAGATGTGAAAATTTCTTTCTTTGCAATAGATGAGGCTCATTGTATATCGGAATGGGGGCATGATTTTAGACCAGAATATCGTAATTTGAAATTGATTATTGATAAAATTGCTGATGTTCCTGTAATCGCATTAACTGCAACAGCAACTCCAAAAGTGCAAGATGATATTCAGAAAACTTTGGGGATGACAGATGCTGTAGTATTTAAGGAAAGTTTTAACAGAGCTAATCTATTTTATGAAGTAAGACCTAAGGTAGATATTGATAAAGAAATCGTAAAATTCATTCATCAGAATAAAGGAAAATCAGGAATAGTTTATTGTCTTAGCCGAAAAAAGGTGGAGGAATTTGCACAACTTTTACAGGTCAATGGTATTAATGCTTTGCCGTATCATGCAGGACTTGATGCAAAATCAAGGGTTGCCAATCAGGATAAATTTTTGATGGAAGATGTGGATGTGATTGTAGCTACCATAGCTTTTGGAATGGGGATTGATAAACCAGATGTGAGATTTGTAATTCATTATGATATTCCAAAATCATTAGAGGGCTATTATCAAGAGACAGGGCGTGCGGGTAGAGATGGTGGAGAAGGGCATTGTTTGGCTTTTTATGACCCAAAAGATATTGATAAATTAGAAAAATTTTTGGCTCAAAAATCAGTTTCTGAAAGAGAAATTGGAATGCAATTATTGAATGAAGTAGTAGGTTATGCAGAGACCTCTATGAGCAGAAGACAATATTTGTTGTATTACTTTGGAGAAGAATTTGACCCCATTAATGGAGCAGGTGCGAAGATGTGTGATAATTCTGTGAATCCACCAGTGCTGAAAGATGCTTCAAAGGATTTAAGGTTGATTTTAGAGTTAATTAAAATTTTGGAAGAAAAGTTTCGAGTAAAGGATTTAATCGCTGTTTTGATGGGGAAAGAAAATCCTACGACGAAGTCTTATAAGTTGGAAAATTCTCCTTATTTTGGTAAAGGTAAAGAGCATACGGATAATTACTGGAAGTCTATTTTAAGACAGGCTTTAGTTCAGACTTTTATTAGAAAAGATATAGAAACTTATGGAATTCTTAAACTTACAGAAAAAGGATTAGATTTCTTATCAGGAAAGAAAATAGAGTTCAAAATAGCGGAGGATAGAGAGTATGATTTGGAGCAAACAGCAGAGCAAGTTCAGGTGCAGTCTGGGGGAGGATTAGATGAGAATTTATTTAATCAGTTAAAAGATTTAAGAAAAAAAGTAGCTAAAAAGCATGATGTTCCTCCTTATACCGTATTTATGGATCCTAGTTTGGAAGATATGACAATGCAATATCCTACCACGATGCAAGAAATTGCAAAAATCTATGGTGTTAGTGAAGGGAAAGCACGAAAATATGGAGAAGAGTTTGTGAAGTTCATTGCAAAATATGTAGAAGACAATGATATAGAACGAACTCAAGATATGGTGCTAAAACAGGTAATGAATAAATCTAATCATAAGGTTTTTATCATACAAAGCACAGATAAAAAAATAGATTTAGAGGACATTGCAAGAGCAAAAAATTTGACAATGGATGAACTTCTATCCGAGATGGAAAGTATTGTTTATCAAGGGACAAAATTAAATATAGATTATTATATAGAAGATAATATAGATGAAGATTTGGTGGAAGAATTCATGGATTTTATGAGTGAGTCTGAAAGCGATAGCATGAAGGTGCTTTGTGCAGAGTTTTCAGATGATTTAAGTGATGAAGAGATTAGAATGCTTAGAATAAAATTTATTAGTGATGTAGCGAATTAAACCAATTTTCATCTTAGAAAAAATATAAAATAGATTATGAATCCAAAAGTATTAGAAGAAAAAGTAGAGTTATTAAGGTGGATTATTAACCTAAATGATGAGCAGATAATTAAAAATTTGGTAAATTTCAAGAATGAAATTTTCGGAGTTCCATTTGTAGAGCAGTCATCGTGTTCTTTTGTAAAACCTGGTTATCAATCAGGAGGTAGAAGTAATGATCCAAGACTTAGTCCTAATTATTTGAAATTTGGAGGTGTGAGTAATGGTTTTGAAGCCCAATTTGAAGAAGCTTTATCATTAGAAGAAGCTAAGGAACAATCAATAAAAAAAGTATCAGCATGGTGGAGAGATTAAATATTGTGTATAGTAGAAAGTTTATTCAAAGTCTGGATAGTCAGTTAAATATACTTTTCAGAGAAGGAATTTTGAATAGAATAGACAGAGCCGAAGAAATGGTGGAGGGAGTATATGATTTTGTAGAAAAAAACATAGATAAAAGTGTAGCTACTCCTCAAAAATTGGAAAGCTCTGGAAAGAAATATTTAAGATATATAATTGATGAAAATATAATTTGGTTTTTGTTTTTTGACCAAGAAGGGGATAGAGTTGTTATGACCCATTTGTTAAATAACCAAGACTATGCTCCTTTCTATTAGTTTCATTTCCAAGTTTATGATGACGAAAAAATCGGTCATGTTTATTCTGCCTAATTTACATACAGGGGGGGCAGAGCGTATTATAACCACGATTAGTAATCATCTATCAAGAGAAAAATTTATTCCGAGTATTCTCCTTTTTCAGAAAGAAGGAGGATACTTGGATTTTTTGAAAAAAGATATTGAGATTATAGAGATTAAAACTTCCAGTATTCGTTCTTCTTTATTTCCTATTTTGAAAATGATTTGGAAGCGGAAACCAGATATTGTTTTTTCAGGGTGGGGAGAGATTTCGGCATTTTTGTCACCATT
>CAUTLL010000096.1:0-4924 GCA_963539275.1 uncultured Flavobacteriaceae bacterium | reverse complement strand
ATACCTGTTTCAGAGAAAAGTTGTAGGCATTTTTTGAATAAAATAGGTTCTAAATCCTCAAAAAACTGATAAGATTTTATCAATAAGGCGTCGCCAGAGAGAATACCGACATTTGTCCCATGTAAAGCGTGAATCGTAGGCTTATTTCTTCGTAAAGGAGCATCATCCATAATATCGTCATGAATTAGGGTGAAATTATGGAAAAACTCAACTGCTAAAGCTGGTTTTATAGCTTCATTTATCGTTCCGCCAAAAGCTTCAGTAGCCATAAGGGAAAGGATAGGGCGTAAGTGTTTTCCTCCATTGGCGATGATATAATTGATGGGTTGGTAAAGTTCTAAAGGATTTTCTTCAAATTGGTAATTTTTTATATTTTGAGCAATTAAATTTTGGTATTTTTTTAAGAATTCCATAGTATTAAAATTGTTTTAGGCAAATTTAACTTTTTACATTGAATTGAACAATTTTAAGGAAAAATCGGAATAAATTAAAAGTGACTTCTTATTATTAAGGGAAGTCACTTTCATTATTGTTGAAAAAATTTTTATTATAATTGAATTACTAAAAGGTAAGTTAATCCTGCGACTAAAGCACTGATAGGAATAGTTAGTACCCATGCCCAAAGAAGGCTAACTGTAACCCCCCAGCGAACGGCAGAAACTCTTTTAGTAAGCCCAACACCGATAATAGCTCCTGTAATGGTATGAGTGGTAGAAACGGGAATACCTAAATGGTCAGTTAAAAATAAGGTCAATGCTCCTGATGTTTCAGCACTTACTCCTTCTAATGAAGTTACTTTAGTGATTTTTGAACCCATTGTTTTCACAATTTTCCAACCTCCACTCATTGTTCCTAAACCAATAGCGATAAAAGAAACTAAAGGAACCCAAATGTAATGATCTGCAAAATAGTCAAATCTTGCTGATTCAGCTAGGGTAGTATAAGCAGGGTCTTGAATCATTTCTACATGATAATAAATTAGAGCTGCACCAATGATTCCCATCACCTTTTGGGCATCGTTAAGTCCATGTCCCAAACTAAATAAAGCAGAAGAAGCTAATTGTAATTGCTTAAAAGTAGTTTCTGCCTTATGCGGATTGGAGTTTTTACATAAGTTAATGATCACTAATGTAATCACAACAGAAACAAACATTCCTATGAATGGAGCTAAAAAAATAAATAAAAAAATAGAGATAACTTTCCCGTAAGCAACAACATCTTGAGTAAATATTTTTTCTATGGAAAGTTTGAATGCTTCTAATGAAGAAACTTCTTGTATAGCTCTAATTTCGTTGTAATTACCAATAAAAGCGTGAGTGAGAGCGGCTCCCAAAAATCCACCTATTAAAGTATGAGAAGATGAAGATGGAATACCAAGCCACCAAGTAAGAAGATTCCAAGAAATAGCAGCAACAAGCCCCGAAAAAATTACTTCCAAGGTAATGAAATTTTCATTGACAATCTTTGCGATAGTATTCCCAATCTTAAATCCACCAAAAACGAATACCGCCAAAAAGAATGCTGCAAAGTTCCATAAGGCTGCCCAAAGAACTGCCTGAAAGGGGGTTAATACTTTAGTAGAAACAATAGTTGCAATAGAGTTTGCAGCATCATGAAAGCCATTAATGTAATCAAAAATTAAGGCTAAACCGATGATTGTAATAAGGAGTATCGGAAAATCCATACTTAAAAATTTTAATGAGTTAAAGTTAAGTATATTTTATAATGATACTATTCATTACACTCGCTACATCTTCAGCTTTATCTGTTACTTCTTCCAAATAATCCAATACTTGTTGAACCTTGATGATATTGATTGGATCATTGGTTTCAAATAATTTTATCAATGCTGCACTTTGCACATCATCTGCAATATTTTCTATGCTATTGATTTTAATACAAGCTTCTTTTACAGCCTCTAAATCTTTGAAATCTTTTAGATTTTCAATAGCATTTTTTATTTCAATACAAGCTTTGTTGATTAGCAGAGAAAATTCTTCATAAGCTTGATTTTGTGGGCTTTTCATTAGGAAAATATATCTTGTCGAAGCATAGATGTAGTCTGCAATATCATCTAAACTTGTTGCTAAAGAATGAATATCTTCTCTATCAAATGGTGTGATGAAATTTTTACCTAATTCTACATAGATTTGGTGAGTAAGGTCATCATTATGATGTTCAAAATTATGAATTTCTTTTAACAAAGATTCGTCATCGAAATCAAAATTTTTAATTCCATTATGGAAATATTCTGACATTTCCACTAGGTTGTTTGCTACTTTCTCAAATAAAACGAAAAAGACTTTGTCTTTTGGTTGGAAAATTTTGAAAATATTACCAATTTCCATATTTATTTTGTTTAATAATCTTAATTTTTTATACTGCAAATATCAATATATTCTCTTAAATAAGAAAATAAAGATACCGAAAATATAAAGTTTGTAAATAAAAATAACTTTAAAAAACCTCAAAAAGACACTCATAATCTGAATGTCTTTTGGGTATATATTTAGTTTGCCACTTCGGCACGCATTTCTTTTCCTCTAAATTTAAGTGAAGAAATATTGCTCAATACTTCATTTTTAAATGATTTTTCTACTTCAAAGAAAGAGAATTTTTCTAATATTTCGATATCGCCAATATCAGCTCTTTTTTTAGATTTTTTAGTTGCTTGATTGATGATATCTAGCATATCTGTTTTTTTTAGTTTGTCTCTCTTTCCAAGGTTGAAGAAAAATCTTACCATATCAGCATTGTTTTTTCTTGGTTTTTTCCCATCTTTTCTATCTCTTTTGCTTCTATCTCTTCTGCCTTCTTTGTGATTTTCTTCTTTTAACTTTTGAACAGCCAAGTCATTATTATCCCTATAATAAAGAGCCATATCTTTCAATTGAAATTGAAGTAATTGATGAACAAGTTCTTCTTTGCTGAAAGCGGATAAATCAGGGATTAAGCTGTCGTCAAAATCAAAGAAATCTTCGTGTTCAGTGAAGAGTTGTTCAAAAACTCCAGCAACTTGAGCTTTGATGATTTCATCTCCTTTAGGAATTTGTTGTTCCTTAATTTCTATTTTAGTTTGAGCCTTGATTTGGTTTAATTTTCTTGTCTCTTCGGGTTTTATTAAAGCCATGGAAACTCCATCTCTACCAGCACGCCCCGTTCTACCACTTCGGTGGACAAAAACTTCTGGATCATCAGGAAGAGAATAATGGATAACATGAGTAAGTGAATTAACGTCTAACCCTCTTGCAGCAACATCTGTAGCGACCAAAATATCAATATTTTTCAGTCTAAATTTCTTCATTACCGTATCTCTTTGTGCTTGGGATAAATCTCCGTGAAGAGCATCCGCTGCATAGCCATTTTGCATTAGGAAGTCGGCTACATCTTGTGTTTCCATTCTTGTTCGGCAGAAAATGATAGAGTATTGATTAGGATTTGCATCAATCAATCTCTTTAACGCTTCTTTTTTCTGACGATAATTTACCACATAATATTCATGTGTAATATTTTTCTTCACGGCGTTAATCGCCCCGATAGAAATACGATGGGGATTGGTAAGGTAATTTTTAGAAATTCTCTCTACTTCTTTGTTCATCGTAGCAGAGAAGAGAAGTGTTTGCTTCGTTTCAGGAGTTTCTTTTAGAATCGTTTCTAAATCATCTTTGAAGCCCATGGATAGCATTTCATCAGCTTCATCTAGGACTAACCAATGAATATTAGAAAAATCTAGAGCCTTACGATTGATAAGGTCAATGACTCTTCCAGGAGTTCCTACAATGATTTGAGGTTTATCTCTGAGATTTCTGATTTGATCTGTAATACTACTTCCCCCATAGACAGCTACAGTCTTTACATTGGGTAAGTATTTAGTGTAGTTTTTTACATCTTTTGCAATTTGCAAGGCAAGCTCTCTTGTGGGAGCAAGCACCAAAAGTTGTATTTTTCTACTCGTGTCATCTATCATATCTAAGATAGGTAAAGAAAAAGCAGCAGTTTTCCCTGTCCCTGTTTGTGCCAACGCAATAAGGTCACGAATATCTGATAAGATGAAAGGAATAGTTTGCTTTTGGATTTCCGTAGGGCTTTCATAACCCAATTCGCTGACTGCCTTGATGATTTCAGGACTTAAGCCAGACTCGCTAAATAAATTCATTAAATAATTTTCAAATTTTGGCAAAGATAAGGTTTTTAATTGATATATAAGAGAATACTTGGTTTTTAATCAAAAAATAGATTGCATGACACAATCTATTCTTATTTTATAAACTTCTGAATTGTTCTAATGTTCTGATGTCATTTTCAAAAAATATACGGATATCAGACATTTGATAGAGAAGCATTACGATACGCTCAATCCCCATACCGAAGGCATATCCGCTGTATTTATTAGGGTCTATATTTACATTTTGTAAAACAGCAGGATCTACCATTCCGCAGCCCATGATTTCTAACCAGCCTGTCCCTTTGGTGATTCTGTAATCTGTTTCAGAGTTTAAGCCCCAATAAACATCTACTTCTGCACTTGGTTCCGTGAAAGGGAAGTAGGAAGGACGCATTCTGATTTTAGATTTACCGAAAAGCTCTGTGGTAAAGAATTGTATAGTTTGTTTTAAGTCAGCGAAAGAGACATTTTCATCAATATATAAACCTTCTATCTGGTGAAAAATACAATGCGAACGAGAAGAAATAGCTTCATTTCTGAATACACGCCCTGGCGATAAGATACGGATAGGCGGTTCATTCTGCTCCATATATCTAATCTGTACTGATGAAGTGTGTGTTCTTAAAAGAATATCAGGATTTTGTTTGATGAAGAAAGTATCCTGCATATCTCTTGCAGGGTGATATTCGGGTAAATTTAGAGCGGTAAAATTATGCCAATCATCTTCTATTTCGGGGCCATCAGAAACGGTGAAGCCTA
>CAUTLL010000095.1:0-4935 GCA_963539275.1 uncultured Flavobacteriaceae bacterium | reverse complement strand
ACATTTACTCCAAGGAGAAATAGCATAACATTTAGCCAATTGCTCTTTGGAAATAAATCTCCCACCAACTACATCTTTATACTTCAATATGGTTTTCACTTGCCTTTCAGAAAAACCTAATTTTTGCCACTCCTCAGCTGATAAATTATTCGGATTAAATTCTGATAACACTACATTTTGTTGCTCCGTTTTACCTACAAATTCTACTAAAACAGGCTTTTCTTCTTTTTGATTTTTTAGATAATAAATACCAAGATGCACCAACAATATTATCAATCCCAAAATCCCTAGACCAATAAACTGTTTTCTCTTCATCTGAAAAGGAAGCCTTGCTTTCATCAAAATTATATTTTAGAAATTGTTATACTCTCTGTGTTATTTTTTGTTTTTTCTAATCACTCTCATGATTTTATCCACATTTATTCCCAAAGAAAATCTTATTCGCTTTTCATATCTTTCTTGAGATGGTTCAAATCCCAAATAAGATTGCAACGGAAAATAAACATTCAATATACTTGGTAATATTTCTAATCTCACTCCACTATCCCAAATAAACTTACCTTGAACACCTCTATTTTTATACCATCCAAAATCTCCATATAAATGAAAAAAATTCCAAAGTGAAACATCAGCATTAAAAGCCATTATCCACTGGTTTGCTCTATTTCTAACATGGGACTTAAACCCTGCTTCTGCTAAAATAAATTCTTGAGAAAAAAGTCCTGTTACAGCACTTTGTCCTAATAATGAATGGTCAAAAACATAATCATTAATTCTTGAAATTCCGTAATCAAACATATTATTTTTAACCTTATTCTTTAAAAACCAACCACCAAAAAATCTCAAATGAGCTTCTCTTTGTGGTGCAAATTCCCAATGATAACTACCCTCCACTGAAATTTTATGAAAATCCTTCATCAATTGATAATCAGTAGTAACATTATACTCATGAATAGGATGTGTCTTCTTCCAATTAAAACCAATATTCCATAATCCATATTTAGCATAATTTCCTATCTCTTCCTCACCCGAGACATCTCTATGAATACGCACATACGAAAAGTTTATTTTCTTTCTGTGCATACTTCGTGGATTTTGTTCTCTCAAATATAAAGAAGAAAAAAATGCCATTTTTCGGTAAGTTAAATTATAATTATAATGAAAATAAGCACCCGATGCTCCTAAAATTAACTTCCTAAAAAAAGTATCTTTCGGTTGAATTTTATATGTTATCTCTGTAGCACCCATTGGTTTCCTTTCCCCAATACTCATGTATGGCGTAATGACATAAGTAAAAGGACGAGAAATTAAACTACGATTACCAAAACTAACCCCTACTAAAACATCATCATAAACATTATACCGGACATCAGGTCTTATATAGATCTCGTTAAATTCTGGATTAGGAAGATCAGTTAATAATTTAAATTTAATTTTTTTATAAAATCCAAACCATCGTTTTTGTAAAAAATTATTGTGATAATTAATCTCTGGAAAACTAAAATTAGGATTCAGTATAAGTTTTTTAGGATGAACTAATTTTAACTGATATACATTTTCTGACTTATCTTTTTGAGTATCTAACCAAATATTTCGCATCTCCCCTTCCCTGTCCTTCACTGCCAAATGAAACGGAATATTCAATAGCGTATTTTTAGAGATTTTAACCTCATAATTATCATTACCAATATAATGCATTGATTTTAAACGAAAATCTACACGCTGCTTTTCTCTCACATATTCTCTTATAAAAACTGAAGACTCTCCAAAGTACTTTTCTAATTTTTCTAAAAAATCCTCTCCTCTTATCTCCTTACCATGATATTCTAAAATACAATCTTTTAAAAATTTTTCAAACTTTACTTGCCCCTCTTTCTCAGCTATAAAATCTAATAGCGCCCCTATCTTAAATTGACTTATAGAAACCTGATTATCAGTTTCTAATTGATCAAATTTAGTTCCTATTGCCTGATCTCTATTTTCACTCATTGCATAAAGATACGCTGCTCCATACCGATGAAGTAACTTAATGTTGGCAACATTCATCCAACGAAGCGGTCTCATTCCTAAAATCTTCCAATCTAAACCATCTCCAATAAGCAAGCGTTCATGATAAAAACTCCTTAAATATTGTATTTCCAAATAAGTTTTCAAACCATTCTTCAACCAATGATATTTACTTTTATCCGTTCTAAAAGCCTCCTCCAAAACTTCCTGTGAAAGAATGCTAAAATAATCTAAATCTATCTTTTCAGAATCCGTAAAAAGCTTTAATTTATGATTTTTAAAAAGTACAATATCATCATCTCCTAAAAAACGATCTTTTTTGTAGCGTTTTTTACTCAATACTATCTTCTTTGGAAGCCAACCCAATCTATCATAAATAAATTTCAAATGAAGAGGCAAATAAAACTCAATATTAGCCCAATCATCATTTATTATTGGATAAGTAAATTCTACATCTACCGAAAAATCATTAATCATTATGGGCAAACTGCGTGGAAAAATCGTAGATGCATAAATCTCCAAATCCGTATTTAAATTTCCCTCAAATTTAGAATAATCTTGCTTTTGTAACAAATTACTTTGCACAAAATAACCTTTTGGAGTAATAAAATCTACCTTCCAATAACTATTTGTATTCTGAGTTTCTTCTAAATCTAAAAAATATTTCGGAGACTGAATCTCATCTTCAAATGAATCAGGAACAATGAAAAAATACTTGAACTGCAAGTTATCCTTACCATATCCATATCCTGTAATTTTCTTATCAGGTAAAGTGATTTGATAAGTCAAATAAATCTCCTTTTTCTCTCCTTTTTTCAGAGAAATCGGTAAATAAATATTTTCTTTACTTTCATTCATTTCATCAAAATAACCTTTATTATCACTTATTTTTAAGGCAGATATTTTCCCCAACTGCTCCTCTTTTGCAAAGTGCATATGTGTCCATCCATCTTCCAGTTTTCTTTTGGCCAATGGTGTTTTTTTATTTTGATATGCAGCTCCCCAGTTTAATAATTTAATTTGCTCTAAATCTTGATTTTGAAGATTATAATAAATAATTTTTTGCTGTACATTAATTTGTCTTTTACCATTCCATTCCGCTGAAATGAAAATACTATCTCTTTGAGCATTTAATCTAAATCCTCCTATGATTATAATAAAAAACAAAAAAGCACTTCGCATTCTTAATTTCTTTTTTTATTTCCTTGAAATACAATGGAAATAATTGCAAAAACAAGCAAAAAATAAATATACCAAGTATTCTTTATCATTTCAAAATAATCCACCTGATTCCCACTAAGCTCCATTAGTACTAAAATCTGAGCTCCATAAGGAATCAATCCTTGCACAATGCATGAAAAAATATCCAGAATAGATGCTGATAACTTAGGATTAAGTTTATGATCATCCGAAATTTTTTTCGCTACCTTTCCTGTTAAAATAATCGCTATCGTGTTATTGGCTATAGCTGCATCTGATAAGGATACCAATGATGCAATTCCTAAATAAGCTGATTTTTGTCCTTTAGCAAAGGTTTTTATTTTGCTTAATAATAAATCAATTCCGCCCAGTTTTTCCACAATCCCCGAAATTCCTCCCGTAAAAATCGCCAAAACGAATACATCATTCATTCCTAAAAAGCCATCATAAATTTTCTTTGAAAAATCTAACCAAGACAATGAAGATTCAAAAATTCCTACCAATCCACTTGACAAAATTCCGAGAATTAAAACCGAAAAAACATTTACTCCCAATATCGCTAAAAGAATAACCAACAAATACGGAAATATCAAAATCATGGAAATTTCACCTATTTCTTGATGATTAGCTGATATTGTATTAGCTGTATTTCCTAAATAAATAAAAATCATCGCTGATAATAGAAAAGCAGGAAATGCAATCTTAATATTTTCCTTGAATTTGTCTTTCATCTCACATTCCATAGTTTGAGTAGCGGCAATTGTAGTATCTGAAATAAAGGATAAATTATCTCCAAACATCGCTCCGCAAAGTAAAGCCGCACCCACCATATTCACATCAATCCCAAAAGAATTAGCTAATCCAAAAGCAATAGGAGAAAGTGAAACGATTGTCCCCACAGATGTCCCAGAGGAAGTTGATAAAAATGATGCTATTAAAAATACTCCCACCAAAATATACTCTGCAGAAAGATATTTTATACCTAAATTAACAATCGCTTCTACACTTCCAATAGATTTAGAAACCGTAGCAAAAGCTCCTGCTAATAAGTAAATAACACCCATCGTCAAAATATTCTTATCCCCGCAACCCATTAAAAAATATTCTATTTTCTCCTTAAAAGTAGATTGAGGCAATAAAAATGCAACCAACACACCACACAACGCTGCCACAGGTGCCGGAAAAGCATAAAAATCCCCCAATGCAATTCCACTTCCTAAAAATACGATGATAAATACTAAAAAAGGCAACAAAGCTATTGCCGATGATTTTTTATAATTGTTCATTTTGTTTTTAAGTTTCTTACGAAGATAATAATATTTTTTCTATTTCTGACAAAACCAAATCTTTTTCAAGTTTTTGCCAATCTTCAACTTCTGTTTTATAATTTTTCATTAGTATTTCTGCAAATGATAAATTCTTATTTTCCACAAAAAAATAGTTTGATTGATAAGTTTTCGGCAAATAAATTTTCTTGCCAAATTTTATAGCATCTCCTATATTTCCACTTATTTTAGTTCTCCCATATCTTTCTTTTATACTGAAAAATTCTGTATCCATCTGAATAGGACAATACAAAACATCTGCATTTTTCATCTCTTCATCGAAAACATTTTGAAATACTTTTTCTGTAAAATAAACGAGTCTAATTTTTGAATTATACATTAATATTTCTTCTAATTTTCTTATTGCTTCCAACTCTTTATCCTCTGCTTTTCCTAAAAATAC
>CAUTLL010000094.1:0-4954 GCA_963539275.1 uncultured Flavobacteriaceae bacterium | reverse complement strand
GTTCCATCTAACACTTGGTGCTCTGGACGCACTCTACCATCTTTTACGCTGACTAATTTTAGGTTAGGGAATAAGTCTGCATTAGCCTCAAACCCTTTCCATTTTTCTGCCATTTGTGCATTAGCAATGGTTTGATGATATTCGGTTTCCAGCCAACGATGATTGTAATCACCAGAGACTTTGTAAGCTTCTTTTTTGAACTCACTCCAAGACCTTAAACTGCCGTTTTCATCTACTAAAAGGTCTTCAATGGTTTTTCTAAATGAAGTTTCTTTGAATGCTGAAAACTCGGCAATGCTGAGTTTTAGAGCATCAGCTAAATCTTTATCATAGAGAGAAGATTGAGGTGAAAATCCTTCATCTACACCTTTGGAGAGTTTATCATAATAATACCTCCAAAGCTGTTCTCGTTGGTTTTCTGGGACTTTTTTCTCCTCAAAAAGATTTCGGAGATAATCCTCAATGAGCCTACTCAAATTAAAATCTGCTGTGAGGCTAATAGGCGAAGCTCCACAGCATTTAGTGCGATAATGGAGTTTGAGTAGGCTTAGGGCTTTTTTGAGTTTTTCGTTTTTGGGTTTTCAGTTTTTGCCTCCTGATTCTGAAAGGGCATTTGTTCAATTTCAGTTCCATAAAGAGCCTCTATATAGTCTTTTTTTAGGATGTATCCACTGCTTAAAAAGTCTCGGTCTATTTTAATTTGCTCCAAAGGGTCTTTGGATTTAGATACAGATATTTTGAACCCTTCGGGAATGTGATAACCGATGTTTCTCATGGCAGGAACGAGCTTATCGTTGAGAATAGACAAAATTCGTTTTTCATCGGAATATACCAGTTCGTTAAGGGTGTTTTCATGGACTTGTCCTTGTGCCTTACTTCCGCCATTTTCAGTGGTCATGGTCTGATGAAGCACCAGCATGGAGAGTTCTTCTCTCATGGCTTTAATCTTTTGATAAAAGACATTAAAGGCATCACTTTTGGAGTTTTCTTTAATATCTACTTCGGTGCCGAGTGGGAACACTCCATAAGCGGCAGAGCCCATTTCTTCTAACCAACCTGCCACTTCATTTTTGACTTGCTCGGATTGAGAGGCGATTTTAGCAATACGAATAGGCACTCCGAAAAGTTCTTCAAACTCATCCCAACTGCCCCATGAATGGCGTTTTAGAATGGTGTAAGGGGTTGCTTTCTCCAATAAACCTGTGGGAGAATAAAGTTGGGTTTCAATAAGAAAGTCCGGATAATCGGTATATTTTAGCCCATTATTTAGACCTATATCGGGAATAATAAGTTTTCTCTCTGGGATAACATGTCCCCGCTCAATGAGTTCTACGGATTTGATTTCTCCATTTTCAATTTCTTTAAGCCAAATCACCTGCGTTCCATAATAGGCACTCTCGTGAGCGAATTTGATAAAATCCTCAAACCATGTTTTTTCCTTGATAAAACGAGTGCATTCATCGTTTTTGATTTCATTTTCATCTTGAAAAATAAAGTCTTTATTGGTGGTTCGGAAGGTTCTATTTTCAGTAATGCCGGTGAGTTGTCCGTCCATCATGGTGTCTTCATAGACTTCTTGCAAAAGGAAATTTTGAGGATCTTCACGGCTATGGCGAATTATCCTTGCTCTTTGCCAGTCGCCTATTTCCTTTCTCCAAATGCGTTTTTGTTGTCGCACTAAATCCAGCATAAAGCGAGTTACTTTATTCACATCGTGTTTATCGCCCTCTTTTAGATTGATTTTATTTTTAAGTAAGTTTCCTGTAATTTCCATTTTTTGTGATTAAATAGATGTTAAAAAGCTTTTTAAGGCTTCAAAAGTTTATCTAATGTTTTTTTGAGTTTATTTTCTATTTTTCTTTCTAAATCGGCAGATTTCCCAATGAATTGTCTTTTGGGGAGACTTCCTTTTCCCTCATTGTGATACTGGGCATATTTCGGAGTTTATCGCCTCCTGTATTATGTCCTGTGAGAATCGCTCTACCGATGTTTTCTCTTCCAAACTTGGTAAGCGACCCTGCACTACCTCTCTTTGTAGTTCTTTTATGGCGAGTGAGGTCTCTCCCTTCTCTATCGGTGGTTTTTCGCTCTGCCCATTTGGTGAGACCATTATCATTAAAACCTTCATCTTCAAAGTTCTTTTTAATGAAATTTAAGCCCACCACTTCTACAATTTTCATGGTTTGTTCGGGGATTTCTTCCGCTGCTTTGTCTAATAATTTCTGTAATTCTTTTAGTGTTGCCATAGCAAATAGATTTTACCAATGATTTTTGTAGGTTTTTCGGCTTCCTTTTTTTAAAAAAGGTAAAGGTTCATCTGGATTCCCATCATCATCTAAATCCACCATTTTGAGAGGTAAATCGGCTTTCATTTTACCACTGGCAATGTCTTCTAACCATTTCATGACTTCGTTGTAATCGTCTTTGTCTACGGTAGGTTTTCGGCGTGCTTTAAGCTCATAAATCACTAATTTTTTAATATTCTTCAAAAGAAAACCATTTCGTTCTTCTCCTCTTTGGGCAAATATTTTTTCAGTATCATAATAAGGTCCAAGATAGGTTTTGAATACATCTATACTTTCTGTGATAATCTTATCAATAACCTCTTCATCAGTGCCTTTGAGAATATCTACAAAATCCAAAGGAGCAACGGTTCGGAGTTCTTCTTGGGTTAAAAAATCCATTTTCAAAAGGTATTAAAGGTTTTTAAATTTCATTTTAATTAGGGTATATTTTGGAGCAAGTTTTCGGTAAATTTTGGTGGAGAACCTTTGAGTATAAGCAAATATTCCATCCATCGTTTGGCTTTGTGTTTCATCTTCGGTCTGCTCCAAAGCCTTAAACTGCTCTCCGTATAAAAATTGTAACTTCTCCGCAATTTTATCCAGCAAGTCAATCTCATTAAGCCCCTCTACAAAATCTTTACTGTATTGGTGCTGATTAGCCCAACCATCACGGCAATAAAGAGTAACTTCTACTTCTGCTCGTCCTTCTTGATTTTGTTCGGTCATGGTTTCCCATCTGATTTGTTTGATGTTAATCAGAGCTGAAACAAAGAGATGAGGGAAATGCTCACTGCTCATTTGTCCTCTATCTAAGTCAATAAGTTCCAGTTCTGGAATCTCCATCAGGGCTTTTTTGATAGCTATAAAAAGTTCTTTTCGTGGGGTTGTTTTTTTATTTTCCATTAAATTTTTCTTCTTTTGGTTCTTTTTCTGATGAGTGGTTTTCCACCTATGGGATTCTCACTAAATCCAAAATAAGTTTGTGAAAGAGTGATGGCTCTCTCCAAAGTATCTGGGGCATCATCATGAGCATTAGTGCCTTTTTCAAAGGAAAGAAGTTGCTTCATAAAAGTGTCATAATCTCTCTTTGACCTTACAGGTAAGGTATCATCCCAAAATAAAATCTTCCTAAAAAGAGCGTTGGTTATCCCTGCTGAAATTCTATTATGCTTATCCCCTTCTTGATGGGTAGGCATGGGAATATTAGGACAATGGTTATCTTCAGCGGATTGTAAAATAATCGGAGTATAAACGGCCTGCTGTGCTGCAGTAGCATCAAAAAAACCAAGCATATTGTAACCTTTTTGAAGGTATTTTTTGACCCAATCACAACGCACTTCCATGGCTGAGTTGATTTCACATTTTTGACAAAATACTTCTAAAACAAAGAGTTTCATTCCTTTGATACCTAAAAGCACACCTGCCTTATAGTCTCCTGTACCGGTGTAGGATAAATCCCAATGGTCTAATAATCCATCCCAAACTTCATTTTGAGCGATTTTAGTAGGCACTATATCTTTGGATTTGAAAAGCTTTCCTTCTTCAATAGGATTATTAAAATCTTCTCTTTGTGAGGTATAATAATCATCATTTTCAAGAATGCGGATAATATCTGCCTTGCTGTCTCGCTCCGGCCATGAAGGCTCCCAATCTATATCTTTATAGTTTTCACGGGTGATGTTTTCAGTAGCAAGATTGGTAATGCTCTCGTGGAAATGCGGACTGTCCTGCCATTGTTCTTTAAGAAAATCCAAAATTCCATCTTTGACAATGTAATTGTTATTGACCAAAAGTCGCCCTCTTTTTCGGTGAAAACCTTTGACTAAATCTCCTGTGATTTTTTCTCCAAATTTCCTTACCATATCGGGGCGTTTAGCTCTATCCCTATCTTCAATATCATCTAAAACGGCAAAATCAAAACGATTTGCTCCAAAACGAAGCCCTCTGAAAGGTTGATTGATTCCCAGTGCCTTAAAGTGTTTACCATCAAGGGTTTCAAACTCTCCATCCGCCCAATCACCATAAGAATATTGCATTCCAAAATCCTTGATAAAGAGTTCATTACTCATCATATGGGCTTGTAAATCAGAAAGCAATATTTTCGCAAAGCCTTCATTCATCCCAATGATAAGGGCAAAGAAAAGCTCATCGTTTTGTTTCAAATGGCAGATGTTTCCTACATTGCCCTGAATGGATTTTCCTGCTCCTCTGAATTTCTTTCGCATTTGGCGAATAAAAGGGTCTTTGTAGAGAGCGATATAATCCTCAATGTGAAACTTCGGTGTTTTAGCATCTCCGAGTGCTAAATTGCTTTTGTATCCAAAATAATAATCAAAAAATTCACCGTAATTTTCAGGTTTTAGGAGATATTTTATCCTTTCTTCCTGTTCATCAGCAGTTTCTTTAACAATAGAATTAAGGGTCATTTCCTTAATCATTTTAGATTTTTCTTTGAACCGATCTAATGCCTTTTTATATTCTGTTGCCGTCATGTTGAAAGAGTTTGAATATAATTATCCTGTAATAGTCTGATTTGTTTTAATAATTGGAGATTGTCCTCTCTTTTGTTTCCTTTGGATTGGGCGACAATATCAGTGAACCAATCAATAAAGGCATCAAAAGCCTCCATGGAATAGACCGCTTTTTTTCGCTCATCATCAATTTCTTTC
>CAUTLL010000093.1:0-4971 GCA_963539275.1 uncultured Flavobacteriaceae bacterium | reverse complement strand
ACAGCTAGAAAATATTTTCTAGCTTTTTTTATTTCGTTATTTTTGCAAATAAAAATTTGTATTATACTCAAGTCATACTTCCTCTCAATCTCAAAGGAACTTTCACTTATAAAGTCCCACAAGATTTGTGGCATGAAATAGAAGTAGGAAAGCGAGTGCTTATCCCTTTTGGCGGTAAGAAAATCTATACAGGTATAATATCAGAAATTCATCAAAATACTCCTGAAAATTTTATTGCTAAAGAAATTATCAGTATCCTTGACCCAACCCCTATAGTCCCAAAGGAACAATTAAATTTTTGGCAATGGATTTCAGATTATTATCTATGCAATATTGGAGAAATTTATCGTTACGCCTTTCCTTCTTCCTTAAAATTAGAAAGCGAAACTTATCTTAAATTAAATCCTAATAAAAAAGCTAATATAGAAGATTTAGATGCAAATGAAACATATCTCATTCAGGCTCTTGAAATTAAACAATTGGTAAATTTACAGGAAATAGAAGCATTTATTCCTAAAAAGGAAATTATTAAGACTATCAATTCTCTTTTAGACCAACAGCTTATCATCATTGATGAAAAAATTACCGAAAAATACAAAATAAAAGAAGTTTCTTATCTTAAAATAAGTGATGAAATTTTGATTTCAAATGCTTTGGTAGAAACTCTCCACACTTTAGATAAGGCACCAAAGCAAAAAGAACTTTTTTTACTCATTTTATCAGAACAGAAAAAATCAGATAATCAGCCTATTAAAAAGTCTAATATTCTTAGTCAAGGGAACTTTTCTTCAACACAATTAAAGGCTCTTTTGGATAAAAATTTGGTGGAAGAATTTCTTTTGGAAACGGACAGAATTCAGCAATATCAAGGAGAATTAGAAGAGATAGAAAAATTATCTCCCACTCAGTTGCAAGTCAAAAAAGAAATAGACCAAGCCTTTTCTGAGAAAAAAAATGTACTTCTCCACGGAGTAACATCTTCTGGAAAAACTCATATTTATCTCGAAAAGATAGAAGATTGCATTAACCAAAGCAAGAATGTTTTATTTCTATTACCAGAAATTGCTCTAACTAAACAAATTTCTCAAAGATTAGAAAAAAAATATGGAAAAATTTTAGGATTTTATCATAACAAACTCTCTGATTTTGAGAAGGTAGAAATTTGGCGAAAAATAAAATCCAATCAGATAAAAATTCTCATCGGAACCAAAAATGCGCTATTTTTACCCTATCAAAATTTAGGACTTGTTATCATTGATGAAGAACATGATAATGCTTATAAAACCAAGGATAATCATTTCTTTTTCAATGCAAAAGATTCAGGATTAGTTTTGGCAAAATACTATCAAGCATCTTGTATTTTAGGCTCTGCAACGCCCTCTTTAGAAAGCTATTATGCTGCTAAAACCGATAAATTAAAATACATCTATTTAGGAGAAAGATTTGGCGATATTGCTCTCCCTAATATTGAACTTATTGATTTCAAAGAAGAAACCAACTTGAAAAATACTTTGGGAAATTTTTCTCAAAAAATGATTAACGAAATACAACAACAACTTGACAATCAAAAACAAACTATTATTTTACATAATCGCCGCGGATATTCTAATGCTTTGGAATGTAAAAACTGTGGATTTGTAAATCACTGCGGAAATTGTGATGTCATTATGACCTATCACAAGGCCGAACATATTTTAAAATGTCATTATTGCGGTCAAAAAGCAAATCTACCCAAAATCTGTCCCAAATGTCATTCGGAAAATCTCAATAGCCGAGGAGTAGGAATAGAGCAAATTTATGAAGAAATACAACAAATATTTCCTAATAACAACATAGAACGAATGGATATCGACTCCATGCGAAAAAAATTTGCCTACGAGAAACTATACGAAAAAATTAAAAACGGAGAGACTGATATTATTGTTGGCACTCAAATGGTCTCCAAAGGACTAGATTTCCCACACATAGAATTAGTTACGATTCCAAAAGCTGATTCCATGCTTCATATCCAAGATTTTCGTGTAGAAGAAAAAGCTTATCAACTTATTACCCAAGTAGCTGGAAGAGCTGGAAGAGTTTCTGGAAATGGAAAAGTTTTAATTCAAACTTACAATCCTCAAAATTCTATTTTTCAACTAATTAAGGAAAATAATCCAGAAAAAATTTATCAATATTTCTTAGATGAAAGGAAAAAATATCTCTACCCACCTTTTGTGAAAGTAATTTTTATAGAAATAAAACATCGAAAAGAAGATAAGGTTCAAAGAGCAAGTTCTTTTTTAGGTTCTATTTTGAGAAAATATCTTCCAGAAGAATGTATTTTAGGACCTGAAAAAGCAATTATCAGTAAAATCAATAATCTGTATTATTATCAAATTTTATTAAAACTCCCAAGAAATAAAAAATATCAAAAATTCAAAGACTTTTTAGTTCAATCTCTAGAAGAATTCAATGAAATCTCTGCATATAAAAGTATAGGGATTAAAATCTATGTAGATTATTAACTACAAAAACCTATCAAAAATCTATTTTTAACATTTTTTAATGTATTTTATTAGTTTTTATATTTGTTTAATGATTATTCTTCAGTGAAGAATTAGTATTTTTACTCAAAATTTGGAATAATTCTATTCAAAAATTTAATTTGAAAACATTAAAATGTAATGAAAAAATTAATCCGACATACTGCATTAGCTACATTTTTATTACCTCTATCTCTATCATCTCAAAAAAACTATTTTTCTGATGATGAGTTTATTATCAGAAGTTCATTTTCTGCTGGACAAGAATTGCTCAACAATAGGATTTCTTCCATGTTCACAGATCCTGTAATGAAAAACGCTAATTGGGGATTTGTAGTGTATGACCCTAAAAATAAAAGAATTATAAACTCTTATAATGAGAAAGCTTCACTAATTCCAGCTTCTACAACCAAACTTCTGACCACTGAAACGGCTATGTCAATTTTGGGAAAAGATTTTCAATGGACCACACAATTAGAATATTCAGGAGAAGTTGATGAAAACGGAATTCTCAATGGCAATCTTTACATTATTGGCAGTGGAGACCCTTCCTTGGGAACAGGAAGAGCTGGGGCAAGTTCTTATAGCACATTGATTAACGATTTTTCTTCTGCCATTAAAAATCTTAACATTAAACAAATTAAAGGCGATATTATCTTGAAGACTGCCGTTTTCAAGAATAATAAAAATACTCCACTACCTGCCAATATCGTTTGGAAAGGAGACACTCATTATTACCTACCCGCGGGTAGTACTAATGATACTGATCCAAGACAAGAAAAATTATTAGGAAATAAAAAAATGGAACAGCAGAGGTTTGTTTATCATTCTCCTTATAATAATCAGCTTGTTTATACAGAACATTTTAACGGATATTCATTAAATACCAAATTACCTGATGCTACTTATTATTTAGCAAATAATTTGAAAACTAATTTACTCAAAAATGGTATCACAATAGAAGGCAAAGTAATTGACCAAAGCAATAGCAATATCCAATTAGAACTCCGAAAAAAAATTACGAAATATACCTCTCCTAAATTGGTAGATTTGGTTTATTTTATCAATCAAACAAGCAATAATGCCATGTCCGAAGCATTGCTAAAAACTACTGGTTTTTATGAAAAAGGCGATTTTTCTCTTGATACAGGAAGAGCTACTGTCAATAAACATCTCACTAAAAGAACCTTTGATTTTGATGGATTTCATTTTGCAGATGGTAGTGGACTTTCCCGCTCTAATGTAGTAACCCCCATGTCTCAAGTAAAATTCCTCTCCGCTCTAATGGAAGAAAGACATTTTGATGCTTATTTCAAATCTCTTCCTATAGCAGGGCAAACTGGAACGCTAAAATCTATGTTCATCAACTCTGAATCTAACGGACAAGTTTTTGCCAAAACAGGAACACTAAACAGAGTAAAAACACTGGCGGGATATGTTAAAACCAAAAGTGGAAAATTACTAACTTTTTCCTTGCTAATCAACAACTATAACGGAAGTGTAGCACAAGTAAAACAAAAAATGGAAACCATTTTAGCTCCTATGATTGAATTATAATTTTTTATAAAAAAGTCGGATAAAATTTATCCGACTTTTCTTACTCTTAAATCTTTACCATTTCCACTACTTCTACATCATAGCCACTTACAATAGGTTTTTGACTTGTATTTTGAGTCATTATTTTAGCCTTATGAATTCCCAAATCCTTAATGATTTGAATTCCTATTCCATAATCCTTAAAATTATTAACTAATTGATTTTCAGTTAAGCCATCTTGAAAATTAATAAAATACTGTAATTTTCTCAGGGTAGTTTCTGTATTAGATACATTATTAATAAAAACCACTACTCCTCTACCCTCTTCATTGATTTTTTTAGTGATTTTTTCCAAAAGAGATTTTTCTCCGCTAATCAATCTACTCAATACATCAAAATAAGACCCCGAAGACTGCACTCTTACTAAAACTTCATCATTTACCGACCATGTCCCTTTCGTTAATACAAAATGTATCTGGTCCGTATATTTCTCTTGAAAAGCATAAAATTTAAAGTCACCATAGCAAGTCTTTACCTCTCTTTCTTCTATTTTCTCCACCAAATCTCCATTTTTTAAGCGATATTGAATCAAATCCTCAATAGAAACGATTTTCAAATCATGCCTTTTTGCTAATTCTAATAGTTGAGGCAAACGAGCCATAGTACCATCTTCATTCATGATTTCACAAATCACTCCTCCTTCTTTTAATCCTGCTAATTTGGTCAAATCTATCGCTGCTTCCGTATGTCCTGCTCTTTTTAAGACTCCTCCTTCTTTTGCTCTTAATGGGAAAATATGACCAGGACGCATAAAATCCGTAGGTTTGCTATTTTCATCCATCAATGCTAAAATAGTTCTGGCTCTATCACTAGCTGAAATCCCTGTAGAAATACCATCTCCTAATAAATCTAC
>CAUTLL010000092.1:0-5019 GCA_963539275.1 uncultured Flavobacteriaceae bacterium | reverse complement strand
TGATAAACCTTTTTAATTCTATCATAGAGTTTTTTATTGAGATAAATTTTGTCTCTATGAGTTGAAAAAATAGGTGCAAATTCTTTCTGGATTTTTTGTAATTCGGAAGTCATCATTGTTCCTGTGAGGTTGTAGAATGTAGTCCTTGCTCTTTCTAAAATTTCCCCACTTGTTTCTAATGCTAAGATAGTATTTTCAAAAGTTGGAGCTTTTTTATTATTAATAATCTTTTGAATTTCATATTCTTGTATTTTTAATCCGTATTCAAAGGCAGGTTTGAAATGTTCAGTCTTGATTTTGTCAAATTCAGGAGCGAAATATTGCAATGAGCTTTTTTTAAAAAAAGGATTGTTTTGCAATTCTGGTGTTACTTTTAAGGTGTTACTTTGTGCGTTCATTATTGATGTGTTCCCAATTCCTATTGCGGATAGCAATAAAATAGATGTAATATTTTTCATAAAAAATTGATTAAGTTTAAGTAAAAATACGAAAATATATTAAAATTACAATTTTTATGCGAATTTTATTGATGAACTTGTAAAAATTATTTATATCCAATTATAAATCTGTCATTTCCTGATAGGTCTTTAATGAGTTGACTCTTTGTAAAATTATTAAATAAATCTAAAGTTTCTAATCCTAAATTTTGATTAATTTCAAGGAATAACCATCCATTTTTATTGAGATGTTTTTGGCAATCTTTTGCGATTTTTTCATAAAAAGCTAACGCTCTGTTTTTTGGAGCAAAAAGTGCAATTTTAGGTTCAAAATTTTTCACAGAAAAATGAATGTCAGGTTCTTCAGATAGGTCTATATAAGGGGGATTACTTACAATTACATCATAAGTATTATCTAAATTTTCGTGGAGATAATCTTTTAGAATAAATTGAATATTTACTTGATGTATTTCTGCATTTTTTTTAGCAATTTCTAATGCCTTTTCTGAAATATCTATGCTGGTAATGTGTGATTTAGGTAATGTTTTTGACAACAAGATAGGTATGCAACCACTTCCCGTTCCTATGTCTAAAATTTTTAAGGGTAAATGTTTTTTTTGTGATAGGTTAGAAATGATAATTTCTATTAATTCTTCGGTTTCAGGGCGTGGGATAAGTACATTTTCATTAACGAGAAAAGTATGACCAAAAAAAATGCTTTCGCCTAAAATATATTGATAAGGTTTTCCTGTTTTTAATGAAGAAAGAGTGGAGAGAAATTCTTTTTCTTGAATTTTAGAGATGTTTTTTTCTTGATTAAGATGAAGGGTGATTTTGTTCCAATTTAGAATTTTTTCTGTGAAAATAGCAAAAAGATCGGAGATTTCTGTAGGGGTATAAAGCTCAGATAAATCCTGATGGTATTTTATTTGAAGGTTTTTAAGGTTCATAGGATAAAAAATTTAATCTACAAAGATAAAAAATATGTGGATAATTTTTTATAGCTTTAATTTTTTGATTATCACGTGTTTATGATGTGATATGAATCACGGAGGTATATAAAAGTAAAAATAATTGTATTTTTGAAGTCTAAAATAAAAATATGGGTAAAATCATAGGCGTAGCTAATCAAAAAGGAGGGGTAGGGAAGACGACTACTTCAGTAAATCTCGCTTCGGCATTAGGAGTTTTGGAAAAAAAAGTTTTATTAATTGATGCTGATCCTCAAGCGAATGCTACTTCTGGTTTGGGAGTGGAGGAAGTTACCTATTCTACATATCATTTATTGGAGCATAGTGCTAATGTAAGAGAGTGTATTTTACCAACAACCTCCCCCAATGTAGATATTATTTCATCTCATATTGATTTAGTGGCTGCAGAAATAGAGTTGGTAGATAAAGAGGGGAGAGAATATATGCTCCGAGAAGCATTAGCAGAGGTCAAAGATGAATATGATTACATTATTATAGATTGTGCCCCTAGCTTAGGGCTTATTACAGTTAATGCGCTTACTGCTGCTGATTCTGTGATTATACCTATTCAGTGTGAATATTTCGCTTTGGAAGGTTTAGGAAAGTTATTAAATACTATTAAAAATATTCAAAAATATCATAATCCAGAATTGGATATAGAGGGATTGTTGTTAACGATGTTTGATGTTCGTTTAAAACTTTCAAATCAAGTAGTAGAGGAGGTTAATTCCCATTTTCCTGAAATTGTTTTTGAAACGATTATTCATCGTAATACGAGATTGAGTGAAGCACCAAGTTTTGGAGAAAGTATTTTGAAATATGATGCTGATAGTAAGGGAGCTATTCAATACATCCAGTTAGCAGAGGAGGTTTTGCTTAAAAATGAACAGAAAATTCCCGTTTCAGGTTTGAGAAGAGATATAGGGAAAAAGAAAAAATAATTAAAAAGCGTCTTTAATAAGGCTAATATTATGAGAGATAAAAAAAGAGCGATGGGGCGTGGTCTTGGGGCAATTTTGAACGCTGAAACTAAGGCAGTTCAAACGATAGAGGATAGTGGAGCTAAGGATTTAGTAGGGAGTGTTATGGAGATTCCCATAGAGGATATTTATCCTAATCCTAACCAGCCGAGAACTTATTTTGATGAAAAGGCATTGCAGGAGCTGTCGGAATCTATCAGAGCATTAGGAATAATTCAGCCGATAACATTAAAAAAAGAGGGGGATAAATTTTTAATCATTTCTGGAGAGAGAAGATACAGAGCAGCTAAATTAGTCGGGTTAAAAACTATACCTGCTTATATTCGTCTAGTAAATGACCAAGGATTGTTAGAAATGGCTTTGGTGGAAAATATCCAGAGAGAAGACCTTGATGCGATAGAAGTGGCATTGACTTACCAAAGATTGTTAGAAGAAATAGGATTAACTCAAGAGGCTCTTAGTGGGCGTGTAGGAAAAGAACGAAGTACAATTACTAATGCTTTAAGGTTATTAAAATTAAGTCCTGATATTCAGCTAGCTATCAGAAGTGGAGTGATTTCTGCAGGGCATGGAAGAGCAATTGTAAGTGTTGAAGGAAGCGATAAACAGCAGCAGCTTTTTGATAAAGTTATTAAAGAAAAGCTCAATGTAAGGCAAACAGAGGAGTGGGCGAAAAAACTAAAAAAACCAACAGAAATAACTATTTCTCCTGTACCGATAACCTTACCAAATAATCTAAGAAGAGCAGAAAAATCTATTGCAGATAGACTAGAGGTAAAAGTAGAAATTAAAGCAAAGGGTAAAGGGAATAAGGGACAAATTGTTTTAAATTTCATGAATGAAGAGGAGTTGGAAAAAATTATCTCATATTTTAACTAAATATAATTGATGAAGAAGCTATTTTTCTTTTTCCTACTTATAGGACATTATATTCTGGCTCAAGAAGTTGTTACAGATGCGTTAAAAACAGAACAAGATATTATCTCAGAGATAGAAAAATTAAATAAAAACAAACCATTGACACTTGACCCTAGGAAGTCCGGGTGGAAATCTGCAATTTTGCCAGGGTGGGGACAATACTATAATCGTAAATATTGGAAGATTCCCATCGTTTGGGGAGCGATAGGTACTGGGTTAGGCTTTGTTATTTGGAATAATAATCAATATGCTAGATATAAAAATGCTTTTAATTCTCAATTGAATGGTTTACCCCATGAGTTTTCGGATATCTCTGGGGTAGATTTATTGACTGCGTTGGGTAATGCGCAAGATAGACAAAAAAGACAGCGAGATTATGCTATTGCCATTACATTGGGAGTTTATTTGCTGAATATTATTGATGCGGTTGTAGATGCCCATCTTTATGAAGGACGAAAGGATCCTGATTTGGTGTTTTCTCCTGTGATTATCAATGATTTTAATAGTATTGAGTATACAGCGAAAGCAGGGATATCTTTAAATTATAGATTTTAATAAATGAAAAAAATGAATATAGCACTTGTAGGATATGGAAAAATGGGTCAAATTATTGACCAAATAGCCCAAAGTAGAGGACATAAAATAGTTGCTCGGCTTAACGAAACACCTAATGAAGAAAATCTTAATGAGCCAGATGTTGTGATAGAGTTTTCAAGTCCAGATTCTGCGTATGATAATATTAAATTTTGTTTAGAGCATAAAATTCCTGTGGTTTGTGGAACAACAGGTTGGTTAGATAGAAAAAGTGAGATAGAAGAGATTTGCAAAAGAGAAGAAGCTGCATTTTTATATGGTTCTAATTTTAGTTTGGGAGTAAATTTATTTTTTGCTTTGAATGAAAAATTGGCTCAGTTGATATATCCTTTCAGAGAAAATTATCAATGCCAATTAGAAGAAATACATCATATTCATAAATTAGATGCACCGAGCGGTACAGCAATTTCTTTAGCTCAGGGGATTATCGAATATTCAGATTTTGAGGAATGGAAATTAGATGAAACTCAAGGAAATAGGTTGGGAATTAGAGCAATCAGAGAATCAGAAGTACCAGGAATTCATTCTGTGTATTATCGCTCAGAAGTAGATGAAATAGGAATTAAGCATACAGCATTTAATAGAAAAGGATTCGCCTTGGGAGCAGTGATTGCAGCGGAGTGGATTTTGGGTAAAAAAGGAAATTTTACGATGAAGGAAGTTTTGGGATTATAATGAGATAAAGGCAGTAATTGCCTTTTTTTATTTATATTTGTGATAAAATTATATTTTCTAAAAAAAATTATAGATGGAATATATATTAGTTTATTCTCTTTATGTGTTGATATTAAGTGTTTTGATGGGAGTTTCTACTTGGAAATTATTCCAAAAGATGGGATATAGTCCGCTAGTAGCATTTGTTCCGTTTTATAATTATTGGTATATTCTTAAAGAAACTAAAAGCCCAAAATGGTGGGTGGTTTTTGCTTACTTTCCAATCGTAGGAACTATTATGATTTCTATTTTCCATTTATTTTTGATGGGGAAATTTGGAAAGAGAAGTTTTACTCAAAAGACTTTGACAATATTTTTACCATTTGTTTATATGGCGATGGTGAACTATTCATCTAAAACAGAATTAGAAGAAATAGATGAAGACGATGATGAGATAAAAAAGGA
>CAUTLL010000091.1:0-5215 GCA_963539275.1 uncultured Flavobacteriaceae bacterium | reverse complement strand
GTGAAATTGTGGCTGTTCAAAGTAGAGGAGAGAATTAGGATTCTGAATTTGTTGGTTTTCAGAAGGGTAAATTCTCTGAATGAGATTTTTTTCAGAACTGCTAAACTCAGCATTTCCTCGGTTTCTGATGAGTTCTGAGGTTAATGCCTTTAAGTCATTGAGATCGTTTTTCATGTCAAACAGAATCTTATACATAATCTCTCGCTCGGAATTAAAATCAGAACTTCCCACTTTGGATTGTGAAGAAATTGTTGGAAGTTGATGTTCTATTGGGATAAACTCGACTAACTTTTGAGCAGAAATTCTTCTCTCAGACTCTACTACTGTGATTTGCTCTACAAGGTTGCGGAGTTGTCTAATATTCCCAGGAAAAGGATATTTTTCTAGGTAATCAACAGCTTCTTCTGTGAGTTCTATTTCTGGTATTCGGTATTTGTCAGCGAAGTCTCTGGCAAATTTTCTAAAAAGTAAATGAATATCACCTTTTCTCTCTCGAAGTGGTGGCATATCTATTTGAACTGTATTGAGACGATAATACAAGTCTTCACGGAATTTCCCATCACGAATGGCTTCCAGCATATTGACATTTGTAGCAGCGATGATTCTTACATTAGTCTTCTGAATTTGAGAAGAACCTACCTTCATAAAGTCGCCACTCTCCAAAACACGGAGCAAACGAACCTGCGTCTGTAAGGGAAGTTCTCCCACTTCATCTAGGAATATCGTTCCGCCATCAGCCATTTCAAAATAACCTTTTCGGGTGCTTGTAGCTCCTGTGAAAGCTCCTTTTTCATGACCAAATAATTCAGAATCTATCGTTCCCTCAGGTATTGCACCACAATTGACCACAATATACGGCTGATGTTTTCTTCTACTTTCTGTGTGGATAATCTTTGGGATAGATTCTTTACCTACGCCACTCTCTCCGATGACTAAAACTGAGATGTCCGTAGGTGCAACCTGCACAGCTCTCTCCAATGCTCTATTGAGAAGAGGGTAATTTCCTATAATCCCAAAACGGGCTTTGATGTCTTGTAGGTTACTCATTTTCTTTTTTCTCTGTTTTTTGTCCGTTTCGTTTTGCTAAAGTATCGGCGTAGTATTTTCTACTATTGTTAATCACTTCTAAAGTTTTTCTATAAAATGGGTCTGTTTTAATTTCTACTACAGCGAAGATATAGATTGTCAATTTTCTATAAATATCCGTAATCTCTTTACGCAGGGCTTTGGTGTCATAGCTTTCTTTCCCAATGTTTTGAGCCGAACGCTCACCGAAAAGGGTGTTGAACGCCGTGTTGGACTTTTCCAGCTCACTGATGAATTCCTCTATTTTCAAGGTAGTGATGTGAGATTGGTAATCGCTACTTTTTAGCGAAGAGAGTAGCGAACTAATCTTCTTGGTTTCTTCTTCATAAGATAGTGTTGCTATATTTTTATACTCATCAAGTAATATTTTTAGCGTGTTGTAAGCCTTTTTCTGCTGGTCTTTCTTAGCGTTTCGGTAAGGCTTGATGCTATCTCTCAAGGCTTGAAAATCATTGTCTCGCTCCTTGTCTAATTCTGTGATTTTCTTGGTGTTTTCATTCTCACGGATTTGTTATAAGTAGGAACTTTACTTTTCAAATCATCAAATAGTGTTTTGAAATCCGCATCGGTATTGAGATTAAGGTTGGCTTCAGAAAAATCATTAATAAATCGGTCAATGAATTGTCCAAATTCTGCGTGGTGCAAACCTTGTAGGTAAATAGGGTTTAGTTTTGCTTTTTTCATATTAATATTGGTTAAAATTAAATTTTATGGTTAATGTCCCGCTTTGGGATGATTTGTTTTTGTTTCTATTCTTATCGTCCCAAGTTGGGAAAGCTTGAATTAGTTTTTATTCTTATAGTCCAGAGTTGGGACGACCTCTTTTTATCTTAGTTCTTAAATTCCCAATTTGGGATGATGTGCCTTGGTTTTATTTCTCCTTTTCCCACTTTAGGATGGTAAGCCTAAAAAGTTTGGCTCATGAATTTATCTGATTTCTCCAATTAAAGTTCCTTGAGTGTTGTCATAGACAAAAACATTCACCGTGTCCCCAATTTTTTGTCCCTCTTGTTTATCAAAAACACAAACTACATTTTGAGAGTTTCTTCCTCTCCATTGGTTAGGGTTCTTCTTGGAAGTTCCTTCTATCAATACTTCGTGGTTTTTGTTAAGATAAGACTGCATTCTTTTTCGGGAAAGTTCACCTTGTAGAGCAATGACTTCGGCGAGTCTTCTTTGTTTTACATCCGCTGGTATGTTGTCCTCCATTTTCTTATGGGCAGGGGTGCCAGGTCTCTCGGAGTAGGCGAACATGTAGCCGTAATCATACTCTACCTCTTTCATGAGGGATAGAGTGTCTTGGTGGTCTTGCTCGGTTTCATTGCAGAAACCTACAATCATATCTTGTGAGAATGCGACATCGGGTACGATTTTCTTCGCCTCACGGATAAGTTCTAGGTATTCCTCTCTTGTATGTTGTCGGTTCATGGCTTTTAGTATGGCATTACTTCCGCTCTGTACAGGGAGATGCACATACTTACAAATATTCTCATACTTCGCCATCATTCTAAATACATCAAGGCTCATATCCTGAGGATTGGAAGTTGCAAAACGGATACGCATTTGAGGAACGGCTTGGGCAACCATTTCTAATAACTGAGCAAAGTTAATTGCCGTAAGTTTTTGCATCTCGGAAGCCTTGTCAAAGTCCTTTTTCGCTCCACCTCCATACCAGAGATAAGAATCCACATTCTGACCCAAGAGTGTGATTTCTTTATAACCATTTTCCCAAAGTTCTTTGCATTCATTGATGATGGAGTGAGGGTCTCTACTTCTCTCACGCCCCCGAGTAAAAGGTACGACACAGAAGGTGCACATGTTATCACAACCACGAGTAATCGTTACAAAGGCTGTAACACCATTACCGCTAAGCCTCACAGGATTGATATCCGCATAAGTTTCTTCTTTGGAGAGAATGACATTGATAGCATCTCTTCCGCTTTCGGTTTCTTTAAGAAGATTAGGTAAATCACGGTAAGCATCAGGCCCTACAACTAAATCTACTAATTTTTCTTCCTCTAAAAATTTGGTTTTTAGTCGCTCCGCCATACAGCCTAATACTCCCACTGTGAGATTTGGTTTTTCTTTTTTCAAGCTCTTAAATTGTGAGAGTCTCATTCTTACAGTCTGTTCTGCTTTTTCACGAATAGAACAAGTGTTGAGGAGAATGAGGTCTGCTTCTTCTAAGTTTACGGTTGTGTTATATCCTTGGTCATGTAGGACAGATGCTACAATCTCACTATCAGAAAAATTCATCTGACAGCCATAACTTTCCAAGAATAATTTTTTAGTGTTTCCTACTTTATCGGCGATGGCATAGGCTTCGCCTTGTCTGGTTTCATCAATGTATTTACCTTCCACTTTCGTTGATTTTGAGATTTGAAAATTTATATTAAGGATTTTTGGTATAAACATCAAGCTTAATTTTAATGTCTCACTAATCACCTCTTAAATTTCAAAAGATAATGAGTGCAAATATATGAAAAAATATGCCAGCTTGTCATAATAAAATGTAAGAGAAATGATAACAAATAAAAAAGCCTTAGACAATGCTAAGGCTTTAATTTATCAATGCTGAAATATTAAGCATTTGGTTCAACAGATACGAAAGATCTGTTATCTCTTTTCTTTGTGAAAACTACTTTACCATCTACCAAAGCGAATAAAGTATGGTCTCTACCAATACCTACATTCTCGCCTGGGTGGTGCTGAGTACCTCTTTGTCTTACGATGATATTCCCAGCAATAGCTTCCTGACCACCAAAAATCTTCACTCCTAATCTTTTAGAATGAGATTCTCTACCGTTTTTTGAACTACCTACTCCTTTCTTGTGTGCCATTTCTTTTAACTTTTAAATGTTGGTTTAATGATTAACTCAATTATTTTTTTTCTATTTTGAAATTAAAATCCCGTAATAGATGTGATTTTGATTTGAGTTAATTGTTGTCTATGTCCATTCTTTACTTTGTAACCTTTTCTTCTTTTCTTTTTGAAAACGATTACTTTATCAGCTTGAACATGATCAATGATTTCTGCTTCTACAGAAACTCCTTTTACAGCTGGGGCGCCTACTGTTACTGCTCCGTTTGATGTAAGAAGAACTTTGTCAAAAGAAACTTTATTTCCTTGCTCTCCTGCTAAACGATTTACGAATAACTTTTGGTCTTTTTCAACTTTGTATTGAAGCCCTGCTATCTCTACGATTGCAAACATTGTTATAAGTATTTAATTAAAATTATTTCGCAAAAATAGGATTTTTTTTCTAACTAACAAAAATTATTCTAACAATAACCATATAATGTTGGGAAAATAACTATTCTTGGGAGAAAGGTAATAGTATAAAAAATGTTTTTGATGTCTTAATAAAGAAATAAAGTTGGTTACACCAGTTTTGAGTGATTTTGAGTTTATGAGTGAGTAATAAAAAAGAGTTTATTATCTTTGTGGGCTAAAATATTAAATGATGTTACCAAAAATAAATCCTACAAGAACAAGAGCTTGGGGAGAGTTGTATCAGTATTTTTCAGATAATGATTTGGACTTGAGAACTTTGTTTCAAGAAAATTCAAATAGATTTTCAGAGTTTTCCGTAAGGAGAGAAAATTTTCTTTTTGATTATTCCAAGAATTTAATAGACGAGAAAGTTAAGGCTCTCTTGCTTCAATTGGCTGAGGAATGTCAATTAAAAGAAGCAATGGATAAAATGTTTTCGGGAGAGAAAATTAATGAAACAGAGAATAGAGCGGTATTGCATGTGGCATTAAGGGATTTTTCGGAGGAAGAAATAAATGTAGATGGAGAAAATGTCAAGATTGCTATCAAGAGGGTTCTTGATCAGATGAAAGCTTTTTCTGAAAAGGTAATATCGGGTCAGTATAAAGGATTTTCAGGGAAAGAAATTACAGATATAGTAAATATAGGTATCGGAGGGTCTGATCTTGGTCCTGTGATGGTTTGTTCTGGCTTGAAGCATTTTAAAACGAGGTTGAATATTCATTTTGTTTCCAATATAGATGGTAACCATCTTGCAGAAGTACTGAAAAAGTTGAATCCAGAGACCACGCTTTTCATCATTGCATCTAAAACTTTTACGACTCAAGAAACTATGACAAATGCGATATCAGCAAG
>CAUTLL010000090.1:0-5223 GCA_963539275.1 uncultured Flavobacteriaceae bacterium | reverse complement strand
GTGCTGGAGTTCAAAGTTGCACCGAAGCCAATGCTAAGCATCACCATGATGAAGCTGCAAGATGTATAGGCTCTAAACCATGCAAGGCATGTAAAAATTGTAACTATTGCAAACACTGTAACAGCGGCGGTAAATGTGGCGTGTGTAGTAGGTAAATAAGGTTTATAATAAAGATAAGAAATATGTTTAAAAATCCATTTTCATTTAAAGGAAGAATAAGGAGACAAGAGTATATAATTACTGTATTAATTCTCTTTATAATTAGAATTATAATTAATCTTAACGATCATGCAGGGAATATAAATGATAATTCCATTTTTTTCTGGATGTTATTTTATGTATTTTTTTCTTGGTTTGGTATAGCTCAAGGAGTTAAAAGGTGTCATGATATAGGAAAATCAGGGTTATGGATTTTAGTTCCTTTTTATTCGCTTTGGTTGTTATTTGCAGAAGGCAATGTAGGGTTTAATGAATATGGAGAAGATCCTAAAAAAGATGAGAGAAAAACGGTAAAAACTCCAGTAATAGAGAAAAAAGAGGAAGTAACCGATAAGGTAGAATTGAAAGAAGAGTCATCAGAAAAAGTAACAGAAGAACGAGAAGACACTACTGAACCTTCTGAGTCAATAGATAATGGAGAAAAGGAATATCAACAGGCTCTCGCTTATTATGATGGAGAAGGTGTAGAGCAGTCTTTTGCAGAAGCCGTATACTATCTAAAACAAGCCATAGATAAAGGGTATGAAGAAGCTACGGCTCTTTTAGGGCAGTGTTATTATGCAGGGCAAGGAGTAGAGCAATCTTATGAAAAGGCAGTAGAGCTTTGGGAAGATCTTGCAAAGAAAGGGAATGCGACGGCTCAGTATAATACGGCATTATGTTATTATAAAGGAAAAGGCGTGGAGAGTAGCATAGATAAGGCTATGGAATATCTTAGAATGGCATGTGAAAATAGGGTTGATGCAGCGTGTAACTTATTAAATAAAATTAAAAAAGAAAATAGTAAATAATTAGTAGAAAAAATCAGGAAATTATGAACAGTAAAATTACAGCAACAGATTTGTTTTTAGGAGTATTAGCATTACTACTCATAGGAGTTAGTTTTTGGCAAACATGGCTTGGTCTTAGCCAGATTTTTGGAGAAGCATCTTTTGTTATCGCATTAGTATTATCTCTATTGTTATTATTTCTCATATGGTTATTGAGACAATATAAAATGGAGGGAAAATCTACTACAGCACTTATACTATTCTATGTTTTCATTGCTTCATTTTGTTTTATAGCAAACTTTAATGCTCTTTATACCCGTTTTATGAAAACTGAAATCTATACTACAGAGCTGAAGAAAGCGAATGATAAATTTAATGCTTTACAAGCAGATGTAGATAGCCGATTGACATATAGCGTAGATGCAAAAACAAGGCAAGAAATAATAAGTGATGTGAATCAACTGATGATTCAGATTCAAGATCCTGCCAATTCAGGAATAGGTGTAGAAGCAAGAGCTATTATTAGCAGAATAGAAAAGAAATTAGGAAAGGCGATTACTCCCCTTACTCCTATTAATCAAACTCCAGAGGGATATAGAGATTTAGCAGAGCGTATGGCAGAGCAGATTCTTACTATGTTAGAGGTGCTGAATCCAGAAGAAAAAAAATTGAAAACAGAATTAGATGCAGCCGTACTAAAATGGAATAAAGAAACTCAAAAAATCTTGGCGGAATCACCAGAGGTTATTAATTCTGTAGCCGTAGGAAAGATAGATGAAATGTTATTAGAATATAATAAATTAGGAAATCAGGCACAGAATGTATTGGGAGCAAATAAATATCAATTTGAGAAGGCTCAATCTAGTGCACAAGATGTAGGAAAGATAGGATATGCATTTCGCCACGCTTGGGAAAATTTTGGAATGTATCAGTTTGTAGTGATTATGGGATGTTTGCTCTTAGATTTTGGAATTATGATTATCGTATTATTAACTACTAGCTCTCAAGGAAATTATAACAATGGAAGAATAGCAAATCATAGGAGAGGAGTAAGAACTATAGGAGGAAACTAATAAAATAAGAAAATATGTCAAAAGAAAATAATTATGAAGAAGAGGAATTAAAACCTCTTAATTTTGGAAGTCATATGGATGGCAAAGAAGAACTTACACCCCTTAATTTTGGGAGCAAGATAGAAGATAATGAAGATTTAGAACCTATGCGAGTAGGAAAAGGAGGGTCTCCTGAAGATTTTATACCGATGGGAGGAGGAGAAAAAATAGAGGATATTAAAAATAAGGATAGTAATTTTATATTTTTCTTTGGTACAGCAGGTAGTGGAAAATCAGTGCTTCTTTCTACAATGCTCTATGCTATGAGAACGCAGTTTGGGATTATTCGTCCTAAAGTAGGAACTCCTAATAGCCATGAAGCTAAGATTTTGCTTTCTAATTTTTTTGAGAATATTAGAAAAGGAGTTTTACCAGAAAGGACTACAAGAGATAAAGTTACTCGTCTTGATTTAGTTTTTGATCCTAATAATAAATCTCAAAAAGTAAAACCTATTAATCTTACATTTTTAGAAACATCAGGAGAGAATCATAATGAGATTAGAGGAGGGAATAATTATCATAAAAATATTTCTAAATATTTGCAGGCAAATATTCCTATTACTTTCATTATCGTAACAAGTTATCAATCTGCTCATCAAGAGGATGCTATTATCAATGAATTCTTTGACTTGTTAGAAGAAAAAGGTAAAAATTTTAAGAATATTGATCTGATTTTAGTGATTTCAAAATGGGATGTGTCTGGTACAGAATCTCCAAGTGAAGAAGATTTACATTTCTTTATTAAAGACCGGCTTCCAATGACTCATGGTTTTTTAGAAAAGTATGGTTTAACTCAAACTTATTATACAGTAGGAACTATTGAAAAAATAAATGGAGAAGATAGAATAGTTAATCTTAATCTTGATTCTGCTAAGAGTTTATCAAAGTGGCTATATAAGAGTATTACAGGAGTAGATATAGACTATGAAGGGACGATGTGGGAGCAGCTGAAATGGTCTATAGGAATGAAATAAAAAATGGATTAAAATGACAAAGAATATTTATTTATCAGTATTTGGTACATTTGGTACTCCTCATGGATTTAGACAATCAACTATAAAAGGATATAAAGGTTTAGATTCTTTTGATTTAGAGACTACCGCAATAAAACTTTTTCCTTCAACAAAGAAAGTATATGCTTTACGAAAAGAAAAAGTAGGAAGAGATAATGTAATCTCTTATATGATATATTCTTATGCATCCGAAGAAAGTTCCACCAGAGGTGGGACTTTTGTAGGAGTAGCAATAACGGAAGTTAACGGGATAGGAGATATAAATAAAACCTTAGAATGTTTAGAAGATTTTCATGGGAAGTCAATGACCAATTCTAAAAATGTACAGAATGGAATCATTAGAGTGAAACATTCTGATGAATTTAAGCTTTTTCAACCAAAAGGATATAAAGAATTAGAGGTTTTTTCTGACGGAATAGAAGATATAGATTTCTCTAAACAAGGAAAAAAGTTAGTAGTTTATACTAGTTTAAAAAATATAAAGGATTTATATGAAAAAGGATTAGAGTTACTAAATTCATATGATGTTCTTTATTTTACAGATGATCAAGAGGTAGTAAACTATGTGTCAAAACAGAGACTTTTTGCTTTTATTCAAGAGGTAGAGGGACATAGAGAATTTTCTCAAAAAGTAGAAAAGGTAATCCGTATGAAAAGAGAAAAACAGAATAAAGAAGGGAATGGAATTTTAGAAGAAATACAAAAATTAAAAAAAGATAAAGAGAATTGGAAAGAAAAGTGTAGAAAATTAGAACAAGAAAATCAAAAAATAGAAAGAAAAAAAAGTCATCTATTTGATGATACTATTAAAGAACTTGAGAGTATTTCTAACAAGTTGAAATCAAAAGATAGATTAAAACAGAAAGAACTACAAGTTCTAATGAGTAGGAAAGATGAAATTCTCCAAAATCTAAGAAATGAAGGACGAAAAATCCCAGAGTCCAGAAAGATTGATCCTATTGAAATAGATCCACCTTCTGTAGGTTGTAGTGGACATGGAAGAAGAGGTCGTACAGGAGGGGATGAACCATATATCATTAATTATCCAGAGAAACGAGATGAAATAAGATCATTATTACCAATTAATTTCAAAATAATAAAGATTATTGCGATACTTTTGGTAGGGATTTTGTTGTTGATAGGTTTATATAAGGGAGGGATGTTCATAAAAAATGAAATACTTTCAAAAATTCATTCTACAATATATGGAGATCAAAAGAAATTTGTAGATTATTATGAAGATAAGAAAGAATCTTTATCTCAAATAGATGATGATAATAATGAAGAGAATGAATATAGTAAGACAGAAGGAGATGATAAACTAATACCAGTACCAAATGCTTATTTAGGACAGAAAGATATAGAAAGAATGGTAGAGAAACAGTTTAGAGATAATCTGCCTATGGATATAGAAGAGGTAGTAAATCGTATTTTTAAAGCAAATCCAAGTGATATAGGGAGACCCTATAAGGGTAAAGAAAAAGAATATGGAGAACTGTTGATAGAGAAGAATCGTCATATTTTCAGTGAAAATCAAATGACAGATGCACATTTTAAAGAAGTTCCTATTTATAAAGAACAAAGATGAAAATAGATAAGTTAATTATTATAGGAATATTATTATGCGGTTGTAAGCATCCTAGTGCAGATGAAATAAAAGGAGGGGAAAATAAAAAAGATCAGAATATGGTTTCATCAGAATTATCTAGTGATTTGATAGTGAATGAAGATGATGTTTTTATCCAAAAAGAATCTGAACCAATAAGAAAGAAAGTTTCATCTCAAAATATATTAAAAATGGAGAGAGAAGGAGGAGTTAGATATGTTTGGATAGAAATTAATGGAATTCCTTTAAAATTTATTTTTGATACAGGAGCAAGTAGTATTTGTATTTCTCAAGTAGAAGCAATGTTATTATACAAGCAAGGAACATTAACAGAAGATGATTTCATAGGATTAGAAAATATGCAAGATGCTACTGGTAATATATCAGAAGGAATGAAGATAAATCTTAGAAGGGTAAAAATAGGAAATCAAATACTAAATAATGTAGAAGCGTTAGTGGTTGGCAGTGATAATGCACCTTTGCTTTTAGGACAATCAGTATTA
>CAUTLL010000089.1:0-5229 GCA_963539275.1 uncultured Flavobacteriaceae bacterium | reverse complement strand
CAATTGCAAAAGGCAGAGAAATATGCTGATAGTCTCTATGCAGAATTGAGTATGGAGGAAAGAGTTGGGCAGTTGTATGTTGTGGCGTTATATACTAATAAAGATGAAACTCATATATCACAAGTGAGAAAATGGGTAGAGCAAGAGAAGATTGGCGGAATAATTCTGATGCAAGATGATGCTGTGAAAACCATTCAGTTGGTTAATGAATTTCAAAGAAAATCTAGGATTCTAATGTTATTTGGTATAGATGCAGAATGGGGACTTTATCAAAGATTGAAAGATACTCATAAATTTCCTTGGGCAATTACTCTCGGAGCGATTCAAGATGATAAATTGATTTATGAAATGGGGGCAAAAATAGCAGAAGATACTAAGAGAATAGGTGCTTATTGGAATTTCTCTCCCGTGGTGGATGTGAATACTAACCCGCAGAATCCTATTATTGGAAATCGTTCATTTGGTTCAGATGTTCAGAATGTTATTCGTAAAGGTTTGGCTTATGCGAGAGGTTTGCAAGAGAATGGTGTTTTAGCGGCGATAAAGCACTTTCCAGGTCATGGAGATACAGATAAAGATTCTCATTTGGATTTGCCAGTAGTAGGACATTCTTTGTCACGATTAAACCAAATAGAATTAGCTCCTTTTAAGGTACTTGTGGATAAGAATATTGGTGGAGTTATGGTGGCTCATTTGTATGTCCCAGCACTAGAGAAAAGGAATAATATTTCGGCTTCATTGTCTTATGAGATTGTTACTGAGCTTTTGAAAAATCAATTAAAATATGAAGGGCTGATTATCACTGATGCCTTGAATATGAATGCCGTAGCAAAAAAATATCCAGCGGGGGAGTTGGATTTATTGGCATTTAAGGCGGGAAATGATATGTTGTTATTTAGTCAAGATGTTTCTCATGGGAAAGGGTTGATAAAAAGAGCGTTGGAGAACGGAGAACTGAGTGAGCAGAGATTGGCTGAAAGTGTGAAGAAAATTCTGAAAACGAAATATCTTTTGGGGCTACAAAATTTTAAGCCATTAGATGAAAAAGATATTAAGGAAAAATTAAACAATGACAGCCATAGGATTATTTCTGAAAAACTTTATGCTAATGCTTTAACTTTAATTAAAGATGAGCAAAAATTATTGCCTTTACAAAACGGAAAAACTTACTATTATTTGCCTTTAGAGGAGGCTCCTTATCAAGATTTTGAAAAGGCTTTGGCAGAAGGGGTAGTCGTTAAGAAAATTTCACCGAAAGATATTGCCCAAATTCCAGAAGGTGCAGAGGTAATTATTGGGCTGCATAAAGATAATTCTACGGCTTACAAGCCTTATAAAATCTCATCTCAAAGCAAGAAAATCATTGCTGATTTATCAAGGAAAAATAAGGTTATTCTAAATGTTTTTGGTAGTCCTTATGCCTTGAAAGATATAGAGATAAAGGATATTTCCACGCTTTTAGTGTCTTATGAAAATAATGAACACTCACTGAAAACTACGGCGGAGGCATATTTGGGCAAACATAAAATTCATGGCAGGTTGCCAGTGTTGGTGAATGACCAACTGAAATACGGAGCAGGGGTAGATTTAGGGAAATAATAAAATGCTCATGAGCATGAAAATAATGAGGCAACTCAGCCCAAAGACCCGTCAGTGAATTTCAAAGATACTACTGAGAACCTAAAGTGGTCTTAATTAGACCTAAATAAGCCAATGGCTAATCTCGGAGATGCTTCATCGTACCTTAATCATAGGAAAATGCACCTCGGAGATGCTCCGTTGGATTAAATAAGTGCGAAAAACCATCTCCGAGGTAAGAAATTGCATCGCAAAGGTAGGAAATCGCACTTCTGAGGTCCGATTGACCACTTCCGAAGTGCAAGGAAGCATCTCTGAGGTGCAACGAATTATCATAAAGGTTCAAGGAAGGGGAGTAATAATGGTTTTATCCATTAAAGTGGTAGGGCGGGGCGATGAGATAAGATTTAGATAAATAAAATTTAGCATTATAGAGATGAAAATGAAAATAGGAATTCTTTGTTACCCCACTTATGGTGGGAGTGGTATTGTAGCGACTGAATTAGGAATGAGTCTGGCTCAAAAGGGCTATGAGGTGCATTTCATCAGTTCAGAGCTACCTGCAAGGCTTGATATGACGCAATCTAATATATTTTTTCATAAGGTTAATGTTCAGTCATATCCGTTATTTAGACATCAGCCTTACGATATTGCTTTGTCTTCTATGATTTATCAGGTCGTATGCATGTATAAATTAGATATTTTACATGCTCATTATGCGATTCCTTATGCTTATGCTGCATTTATGGCAAAGCAAATGCTTAAAGAAAAGGGGAAAGATTTACCATTGATTACTACCTTGCATGGTACGGATATCACTTTGGTGGGGCAGCATCCTAGTTATAAGCATGCGGTGGAGTTTTCTATCAATCAATCAGATGCGTTAACTTCTGTATCAGAGAGTTTAAAGCAAGATACATTATCTTTCTTTGAGGTTAGAAAAGAGATTAATGTTATTCCAAACTTTATTGATGATCGTCATTTTGAACAATGTATTACTTGTTCAAGAAAACAATTTGCGGAAGATGATGAGAGGGTTTTAGTGCATATATCTAATTTGAGACCTGTGAAAAGGATTCAAGATGTATTAGAAGTTTTTAAAAGAGTGAATGAAAAAGTACCAAGTAAGCTTATTATAGTAGGAGAAGGCCCTGAAATGGAAAGAGTAGATTCTTTTCTGGTGGATTATCCTGACTTTATGGATAAAATTAAGATTATGGGGAAACAAAATGACCTTCGTGCTGTGCTTACTCATGCGGATGTGTTCTTATTGCCTTCTGAAAAAGAGAGTTTTGGATTGGCAGCATTGGAAGCGATGGCAGCGGCTACGCCTGTCATTAGTAGTAATACGGGAGGAATTCCAGAGGTTAATATTCATGGAAAAACAGGTTTCTTGGCAGATGTAGGAGATGTAGAGAAAATGGCAGAATATGGTGTGAAACTTCTTTCTGATGAAAATTTATTAAAGGAAATGAAAAAAATAGCAAAGGAAGTTGCAAAAACTTTTGATTATAAAAGGGTGATTCCTATGTATGAAAATCTGTATCATCAGGTTGTAGAAAATTTTAGAAAATAGAAATATGGTATGCGAGTAAAGAAAGTTTAAATAATAAAATAGAGCAAGATACCTTGCTCTATTTTATTATTTAATTGCTTTTTCTTGTTTTTTCCTAAAGTTGATATTTAAAAGTTCTACTGTTAAACTAAATGCTAGACAAGAGTAAATAATATTCTTACTAATATGTTGATGTACACCTTCAGCAACCAATAAGACTCCAATGACTACTAAAAATGAAAGTGCTAACATTTGTAAACTTGGGTGAATGTTGATAATTTTGCTTACCACACCAGAGAAAAGCATCATGATACTCATTGAAATAATTACGGCTATTATCATAATCGCAACATTATCCACAAGCCCCACTGCAGTAAGAATAGAGTCTAATGAGAAGACCATGTCTACTAATATAATTTGTATAACAACCATTGTGATGGCATTCACAGCTTGAGATTTAGTTTGGACGGCATCGTCATGAACTTGCATTTTATGGTGAATTTCTATTGTACTTTTTATAATGAGAAAAAATCCTCCACAAAGTAAAATGATATCTTTCCAGCTCAAAGAAAGAGATGAAGAAAGTAGTTCTAGATTAAGAACGGGTTCGTTAAGACCAATCAGCCAATTAATCATAAGCAGCAGTCCCACACGGAAAATCATAGCAAATCCTAAACCAATGTTTCTCGCTCTGTTTTGTTGGTCTTTCGGAAGTTTATCCGATAATATTGAGATGAAAATGATGTTATCCACCCCTAAAACAATTTCTAAAAAAGTAAGGGTTAACAAGCTAATCCATACCTGAGGGTCAGTTAAATTAGGTAAAAATTCCATAGTTTGTATTAATAAATATAGATGCAAATATAGTTGTTTTTAGACTCATTAGCTTAGTTTAATGAAAAAATATAATTATCGGGTTTACCAATAAAAATATTATCTTTGCTTTATGATTAGAATTACTAAGATATTTTCGTTTGAAATGGCTCATGTTTTGTATGGTTATGATGGGAAATGTAAGAATGTTCATGGGCATTCATATAAACTTTTTGTGACCATTAAAGGCAAGCCTATGAATGATATTCAACATCATAAAAATGGAATGGTGATGGATTTCGGAGATTTAAAGAATATTGTAAAAGAAGAAGTAGAGGATGCTTGGGATCATGCGATTATGTTAAATGCACTTTCTCCACATAAAACTTTAGGTAAGGATTTAGAGAAACAGGGGCATAAGGTGATTTATTGTAATTATCAGCCGACTTGCGAGAATATGCTGTATGATATTGCTAAAAAGATAAAGAGCCGATTGCCACAGCATGTGGAATTGGCTTATCTCAAACTTCATGAGACAGAAAATTCTTATGGAGAATGGTTTGCAGAGGATAATAAATAAATCTAATTTTTGTCAAAAAATCATGCAAAGAAAAATCACACTCCGAGAGGGTAAAAAAGTATATTTCGCTTCGGACCAGCATTTCGGGATGCCGAGTTTTCATGAAAGTAAAATTCGGGAGGAGAAGTTTGTGCGTTGGTTAGACCAAATAAAATCCGATGTTCAGGTGCTTTTTTTGATGGGGGATTTGTTTGATTTTTGGCATGAATGGGATTTTGTGATTCCCAAGGGCTATGTGAGAGTTTTGGGAAAAATAGCAGAATTGAAAGACCTTGGTATTGATATTTATTTTTTTGTGGGGAATCATGATTTATGGATGAAAGGATATTTTGAAGAGGAATTGGGAATTCCTGTTTTTTTTGAGAAGCAATATTTTGAAATCAATGGGAAGCAGTTTTTATTGGCTCACGGAGATGGTTTAGGGCCAGGAGATAAGGGGTATAAGAGAATGAAAAAACTTTTTACAAATCCTTTGGCTCAGTGGTTTTTCAAATGGTTGCACCCAGATATTGCGATGAAGATAGCTGTGTATATGTCGCAAAAAAATAAGTTGATAAGCGGAGCAGAGGACACGAAATTTTTGGGAGAGGATAGGGAATTTCTCATTCTTTATGCCAAAGAAAAATTGAAAACAGAAAAAATTGATTATTTTGTTTTCGGGCATAGACATTTGCCAATGATGTTAGATTTGAATGGAACATCG
>CAUTLL010000088.1:0-5311 GCA_963539275.1 uncultured Flavobacteriaceae bacterium | reverse complement strand
AAACTGGCATTGAGAGAACTTTCACACTCCAATTCCAAAGGAAGATTAAAGCCCCACTGGGTGTAGTTTCTCACCATTTGGCGATAAAATTCTAAAATCAAGCCCTCTTTAGTCTCACCCCAAACCCACGCCGTCCATGCCTCCGAGCCTAAATCTATCCCCATATAAAACCAAAGTCGTTTTTTATTATCATAATAAAACGGTGGTTGGCGGTCATCTATGGAAATCATGATACCTGCTTCTTTTACTTGGTCAAGGCTGTGATGGGGGATAAATTGCCCAATGAGTTTTTGCCTATCACCAGAACGCTTCGCATAAGTTCCGATAATGTTTTCCCATCTGCCTAACCATGCAATGATGCTACTTTCTGAAAGTGCTTTGAATTTCTTATGGTCTTCATTATCATAAATTTCCCCTGTTTCCTTATTATAAATCTCCACTTCTCCATTAAGGAAAGCATTATAAGCATCGGCAACCTGTGTTTTAGTGGGTTTGCTTTCTTGTCCTGCAAACATATCATTCAGTAGTGATAGCATCTCTTCGGTCATAATTTTTGCATGTTTATTCTTAAATTTCTTGGAAATTAAACTCTCAAAATTATATGAGTTTTCTTCTGTTACAGAGCTTGAAAACTCCTTGAATTTTCTTGTAAAAGGTTGCTCTGCTAAATCTATCGTATGCCTCCTGCCGTGTATTTTTTCTAAAATATCATTAAAACTCAATGCCTCCTCCCAAAGATTTTTTCCAAGTCCTTTTTTGTTTTTCCAGTGGTTGAGTTTATAGTCTCTCAAATGCTTTAAGGCAATAAGCACACTAGCATTGGTAATATATTCTTCTTGATATTCTGTTTTCAGCATAGTGCCATCTTCAAAATGAAAAACCGAAGTATAATACCGCACCGCCTCCGAGTTGATTTCCCAAAATTTCAAAAGTGCATGGTCTAACTTTCTCGGGTCGCCAATGCTCTCCTGCATTTCCTTGGGCAAACTCTCAAACGATACCAGCAACTGTCGACCATTACCTCCACCCCAAACCTTTTTAATACCGTAGGGCTTTTGTTCATACCTTTTAATACTTTTTTGTAAAGCATCGTAGGTATTAAAATACTTCGGCACCAGCTCGTCCTTCGTTACGACTAATATGTTTCCCCAAAAGTGTGGCATTTTTATTAATGATTTATTTTCAATTTGTTAATGTTCATTTTTCGCTCCCAAAGGCGGTTTCGCTCCGCTGAATTGGTCATACCAACTTTGGGATATTCCCCTTTTTTGAAAGAGGGGTGAGCATTGTAGGCTCGGGGTGTTTTCACTAATTTTGTAATTGCAAACCAAAAATTTTAGTGATATGAAAGTTAAATTTTATTGTGATGTCTATCTAAAAGGAAAAGAAGATGGCTTACTCGCTTTTGGAAAGTATTTACCTGTCTTACAAAATTCTCTGATACCTGTAATGGAAACTTTTCAAATTTTGGGGAATGAATATTTGCCAAACAAAACCCTTGACCAAGAGTCTCTCCAAGCAAATTACATTCCGCTTGTGTCATCTCCAAAGTGGCGTTTAACTCTGCCCTTTGCATTTCAGTTTGAGGGGCTTGACCATGCGAGGAACATGCTTTCTCTGCTGGAATGTCTTTTTCGTTGCCATTCTCATTATACGGGCTTTGAGATAGATTTTCGTTCTGTAATGGTAGAGGACGATGAAGTTTATTAAATGCTTCCTTTACGACTTTACCAATTAGACTTTCGGCTTTTTTAACTTTTACGATCTCCTTTATCTCCTCCAATTTTTCTACGATTGCCCCTTTTTGCTTCGGTGTAAGGGCTTGGCTTGTTATTTCTAATTTTATTTCCATTTCAAATATTTTTAATTCTCTTTTAATTCCCTTTTAATTTTTTATTAAATAATCCCCAAATAAGCACTCTGCTCATCTATTTCTAAATTCCCATCTTCACCTTGTTTGAGGCTTGTCCATTCTTGACGCTCGATTAAGGTTTCTTCTCCCTTTTTGCTTTTCCAAAAGTTCCATCCCAAGAGATAGTAAAAACTCCATTTCTCCACTTTAGCACTCCCCAAAGTGTAATTCGTCAATTCTATTTTTCTAAATAATTTCATTTTAATAAGGTTTTAGTTGTTGGGTTAATTTTTCTGCTTGTTTAAGAGCTTCATTTACTCTCTGGTAAAAATATGCCGCCGTGCATTCTTGCAGTCCATAGCCATCAAGGAAAAATTCTACATCTGTATCCGTTGCCATCGTTACATAATCATCATCTTGTATCACTACTTTTCCCATTAATCCTATTTCTGTGTTTCCTGTGATATGGATAGCAGTTGTATCATTGCAATAAAATTTGCCGATTTTGTCTTCGTGATTTATCATATCTATTACTTTTTTATTTTCTCATCATTTCTAGTAATTCTTCTTTGCTGAACATTGGCACCCACTGCGGGTTTACACTTGGCATCTCGGCGATGCGCTGCTGTGGGTTCTTGAAGTTGAGGAAATACTCTGCTATCGCCTCGCTCATGTACCAGCCTTTATCTGTCTTGCGGAACTGCTCTGGGTATTTCTTTATCCTTGCACGCACTTGTCCGCTCATGATAGAGTAACCATTCTGTAAGAGCCAGCCCGTGTAATGGATACATTTTACTTGGTTAAAGATTTTGGGAGCAGGGAAATTATACTGCTGTTTTGCTTCCAGTTCTGCCCATCTTCTGTTTACTTTTATCCTTAGTTCTGCATTGTATCCCGTGAGTAAATCCCAAGTCTGCATTTTGGTAAGCTCAAAATAAGGGTCTTTTCTCTTTGCTCCATTAGGCAACTCTGTGATTTTCAACATGCATCCAATTTTGGATTGATGTAACTTTTCATAAACTTTATTGAGTTCTCTAATGTCTCTCATTACATGAGAATGCTGTTTTCCTGTAATTTGAGCAATCTCAAAACTGCTCATTGTCTGCTCTAATGAATTGATTAACTGTATCATATCTATTTACTTTGATATTTTTCTATTAAATTTTCTCTCTGCTCTATGATTTCGTAGAGAGCTTTGTAAGTCCTTTCATCTTTTCTTGTGAGCCTCATGCGGATAGCATCCGTAGTGTATCCAAACATTTTTGATAAAGTCTGAATATCTCCTGTTTGTTTTTTTTGTTCGCATATACGAACAATCTCGCTAAATTCCATTACCTTTGTCATTGTTATAATGTTTTGATGTTGCAAATATATACACAATTTGTTTAAATCAACAAATTTATTTACACAAAAAATTTATAATTATGGATAAGTCTCTGATTTTAAATAAGATAAAATCATATCTAAATCTTAAGTCTGATACAGAACTTGCTAATTTTTTAGGAATAAAACCTCAAGTCTTATCAAATTGGAGGGCAAGAAATACTTTTGACACTGAATTGATTTACACAAAATGTGTAGATATAGATGCTAATTGGCTTCTGACTGGAGAAGGGGAAATGCTAAAATCAGACAATAACACGCCTGCTGTAGCAGAACCACAGTTACCTTCGGGTGTTCCCATGCTTCCGTTTGATGCATTTGCAGGGATAGGGACAGATGTAGAGGGAGTTAATCTGGACACCATAGAGGAGCGGTATGTAGTCCCTTTGTTTGATGGTATGAAGATGGATTTCATGATTTCTGTAAGAGGATCATCTATGTATCCTAAGTATAACAGTGGAGATGTAGTGGCCTGCCGTATGGTGCAGGAGCTTTTATTTGTACAGTGGAACAAGGTCTATGTTTTAGACACCATCAGTCAAGGGGTAATTATCAAAAGACTGAAAAAAAGTGATAAAGAAGGCTTTGTAATCTGTAAATCTGAGAATGAACAATACGAGCCCTTTGAAATTCCCATGTCAGACATCAGAACTATTGCCTTAGTAGTCGGTGTAATCAGACTGGAATAGAACAAAATGTCCAGAACAGAGTCCGTGTGTGTAAAGTTTTTTCTATGCTGTTTTATATAAATAATTGTAAATCAACATATTAAATGCTAAATATTATAAAAACAAATGTCAGTAAAGGGTATTGAGTTTTATAAAAGGCGTTTAATTTGCTGTTTAATTATCCAATAAAGGGATTTTAGTAGGGTGTAAAATTTTAACTTTTGTCCATGCAAATGTCCGCCCAAATGTCCGCCCAACTCAAAAAAGGGGTGTTTTTTGCTGTTTTGCAGAGCTTATTAGAATAGCTCTATTTATGGCAAGTTTTTGTAATGTTTTTAGACTGGGATTATCGGTGTTTTTATAATAAAAAAGCCCTGTTTTTAGGGCTTTTGTTGGTTAATGGGCATAAAATACCCCTATGGGTTACATAGGGGTTATTTTTGTCCGCTTATTGGTCTTTTCTTTACCCATATAAAGGAGGCTTCTTTCCCCCTTTTTGGATATTTTGTTTTATCATAGTTTTTCGGGCTTTTTTACTTTAATTCCTTTTATTCATAGGCTTTTTCGGGCTTTTTTATATTACTATTATTTTAGATATTTTGTTTTACTGCCCATATATTTTTTCTATTATCTACCGCATTAAAATTATTTTTGTAAAATAAAATCAATAAAATGCTTTATATCCTGTTTTCTTTTTTAATTATTACTCCTACCCTATTAGGCTTCGGAGAATTATTCCAAAAATACATAGGATCTCTTTGGAAAGGCATATCTGCAAAAATCATTTTAGGAATATTATTTTTAATGATTTTTTGGTATTTATTAGCATTTTTCTATCCTGTAAATCAATATGTAGAACTAGGAATTTTGGCTATTGGTTGGGGATTATTCCTATATCATCAATCTTATAAAGACTTTCAGAATTTTTCAATGAAAGATGGGATAATTTTAGGAATTTCCTCCATAATCTCCGCATTAGCAGGAAGTAGTTTCACTTTTATTTTAGATCATTTTGGTTATTATGTTCCAAGCATTAAATGGTTAAGTGAATTTGGTTTAGTAAAAGGAATTTCTAATTTAGATTGGATTCTTGGGCAGATGTCCCCTTGGCATATTTTTCAAGCAGGGTTCTCTCATTTTTCAGATCCTTTTTTAAGATTAAACAGCTTACTTTTAGTAATATTTTTTTTATATATTTTAGAACAAAAAATTTGGCTGTTACTTATTCCTTCTCCTATATTATTTTTCTTTGTGCAATCTCCTAGTCCAGACCTACCTTCCATTATTTTTTCTATAATTATTTTATGCGAAATACTAAGAAAAAATCAATCTTTTAAGTTATTATTTGCTTTTTCAATGCTTGTTTTTAGTATTATTTGTTTTTTCTTCTTTGTAACTTTCCCTTCCA
>CAUTLL010000087.1:0-5377 GCA_963539275.1 uncultured Flavobacteriaceae bacterium | reverse complement strand
AGAAAATTTTGTAAATACAGAAGAAACGAATTTTACGGAGGAACAGCAGAAGTTTTCAGCTCTTATAAGAAGGAGTGAGATAGAAAATCCTTGGTTCAATAGGGAAAATGTGTTTTTTTGTCTAAAACAATGGGCAAAAACTCTCACGGAGGAAAATATCAGTTCTTGGGTAAGTTCGTACGAGTTTTATTTTCCTGAAAGAAAGAAAATAGGGCTTATTTTGGCGGGAAACATCCCGTTAGTAGGTTTTCATGATGTGATTTCTGTGATATTGAGCGGAAATTATCCTATAATTAAGCTTTCATCGAAAGACCGATTATTAATTCCTTTTTTAATAGAAAAATGGAATAATTTTGCGAAAGGAACTTTACAATTTAATTTTGTAGAAAAATTAGAAAATTATGAAGCAGTTATAGCAACGGGAAGCAATAACACCGCTCGCTATTTAGAATATTATTTCAAAAATGTTCCAAATATTATTCGTAAAAATAGAACTTCTATTGCGGTGCTAAAAGGTGATGAAACCGATGAAGAATTACAACTTTTGGCAGAAGATATATTTAGATATTTTGGTTTAGGTTGCCGAAATGTTACCAGACTGTTTATTCCTGAAAATATGCCTTTGGATAGACTTTTTGAGAATTTTACTTATTTTAAAGAAGTGATAAATCATCATAAATATGCCAATAATTATGATTATAATAGAGCGATTTATCTTCTTAATCAAGAAAAATTTTGGGATAATAATTTTATAATGCTTAAAGAAGATGAAAAGTTATTTAGTCCTTTAGCGGTATTGAATTTTAGTAGATATAAAAATATATCAGAGGTGGAAAAATTTATTTCTGAGCATAAGCAAGGAATACAGTGTATTGTTGCTAAATCGGAATTGAACATTACACATAGTATTGCTTTTGGTCAGGCTCAATGTCCAGCACTGAACACTTATGCTGATGGCATCAATACGATGGAATTTCTCAGCTATATTTAATTTTTTTATTTATCTTTGAACAAAATTTAATTAAACTTTGAATATGGAATTTACAAATCAAATTGTGGCTTTCTCATCAGATGAGCAAAAGGCTTCTTTCTATAGAAAGACTTATTTACATGTAGCAATGGCTATTTTAGCATTTGTAGGAGTGGAAACATTTCTTATTGCTACTGTTGGGAATTATATTATGAGTTTACTTGCTACAAATAAAATGGTGTGGTTATTCGTGATAGGTGGTATGTGGTTGGGCTCTTTCTTAGCGAATAAATGGACAATGTCTCAAAGCCGTGCTGTACAGTATGGAGGACTTGCTTTTTATGTGCTTTTAGAAGCATTGATTTTCTTACCGATGATTTATATGGCAGTGGTCTATACAGGGGGAAAAATATTGTTACAAGCGGGAGTGATTACCCTAATGCTTTTTGTAGGGCTTACGGGCGTGGCTTTTACTTCTAATAGAGATTTTTCTTTCCTTAGAGGAGTGATTATGATAGGAGGCTTTGTAGCTTTGGGGTTAGTTATCGCTGGGTTATTGTTTGGCTTTAATCTTGGGCTTTGGTTTTCTGTAGGAATGGTTTTCTTGGCAGGAGCAAGTATTCTTTATGAAACTAACCAACTAAAGAATGTATATAGCCCAGACCAGTATGTGGGGGCAGCGTTGCAGTTATTTGCTTCTGTGATGCTTCTTTTCTGGTATGTATTGAGAATTCTAATGAGCATAGCAAGAAAAGATTAATAAAAATATTAGTGAGAGTAACGAACTTTTATGAGGTTCGTTGCTTTTATTTTTTATCATTAACAATTGATTAATTTTAATTTAATATAAAAGTTATGGCATACGGATTATTAAAAGGAAAAAAAGGAATTATTTTCGGTGCGTTAGATGAAAACTCTATTGCTTGGAAGGTAGCAGAGAGATGTTATGAAGAAGGTGCAGAGTTTGTATTAACTAATGCACCTGTGGCGATGAGAATGGGCGAGATTAATAAACTTGCTGAAAAAACGGGAGCAGATATTGTCCCTGCAGATGCTACTTCTATGGAAGATTTAGAGAAACTCTTTGACCATGCGATTGAGAAGTTTGGTAAGATAGATTTTATTTTACACTCTATTGGCATGTCTGTAAATGTAAGAAAAGGGAAGCATTACACGGATATTAACTATGACTGGCTTGAAAAAGGCTGGGATGTTTCTGCTGTATCTTTTCATAAGGTGATGAAACTCGCTTGGGATAAAGACTGTATGAATGAGTGGGGAAGTATTTTAGCTCTGACTTATATCGCGGCACAGAGAATATTCCCTGATTATAATGATATGGCGGATAATAAGTCATATTTAGAGAGTATCGCGAGAAGTTTCGGGTATTTCTGGGGAGAGAGAAAGGTAAGAGTTAATACTATTTCTCAATCACCGACAATGACTACCGCAGGGCAAGGTGTGAAGGGATTTGATGGATTTATTAACTTTGCGGAGGATATGTCTCCATTGGGTAATGCCACAGCAGCGGAGTGTGCAGACTACTGTATTTCTCTATTCTCTGACTTAACGAGAAAAGTAACTATGCAAAATCTTTTCCATGATGGTGGATTTAGCAATACAGGGGTTTCAACCAAAGTAATGGATAAATATCAAGGATAATATGATTTTAATTCAAAATGCTCCCAAAAAAGGGAGCATTTTTTATATTTTGAGATAAAAAATAGAGTGTTTTTAGACTCTCTCTAAAGCCTTTATCCATAGGCTTTTTGAAGGGGGGTGAAAAAGCTCAGTATCTTTTTATAAATTCATCAGAGAGATTTTCTAAAAACTCACGGGAGATTTCCTGAAAACTCTCTAGAGTTTTTTATAAGTTTTTAGAGAGTTCATGAAAAGTCTCTCTTAATTGAAAAATAAAAATACACAAAAAAACTGCGTAACGAATGTAAAAAGTATAAAAAAAAGTTGGTGTTTTTTACCAACTTTTCCTTTTTAACTAAACTATATTTATTCTCCTAATTTAATAGCATATAAGAAAGTATTATCTCCATTAGCCTTGAAAGCATCTGTATAATATCCACTATTTGGAATATCTCCTAAACCTCCTCGTGCTCTACTAGGAAAGAAATAGACATTGAAAGTCTGAGGGGTATTCTCGTTAATAGTGATGATCTGCGAACCGAATAATGTCTGAGGACCAGCAGTGAAATCTATATATCCTGCAGCTAAATAACTAGTATTTACTCTTATGCCTTTCCCAGTGAATTTTCCTTGATGAACATCAGGTTTATCTCTTTCCCCTCCAAATTCATCTTCTGTTCTTTGGGATAAAAATATTACATTCCAATAGCCTCCTTTTTTTACAGATGCATTAGGCATAGGAGTGATTTGGAATCCTAAACTTACAGCCCATACTCCAGGATCTAAAGTAATAGTAGCTCCTGTTTTGAAAGATACACCACGTTTATTAATATTAGTTACGCCTTCTTCACTAAAGGTTCCTATTCTTACACTGGCACTAGCTGATTTCCATGTTGCATTTCCGTTCTCATCAGAAGTTAATACTTTACCTTCCATTTGTCCTCCATCTATGATTTGTAGGGCTGCTTTTTGAGTAGCGGCTGTTCCAGAGGTGTTTTTAAATACAGTACCTCCAGTAGCTGTTCCTGTGAAAGTAAGGGTTTTGTTTTCTTGATTCATGGTTCTATTTCCTGTTAGAGTTCCATCTTTGATATAGAGATTGGTGTACTCTGCTGTGGAGATTGCTCTTTGCCATAGGTTTCCATCAAAGTAATAATATCCTGGCTCTGTTACCACCACTCTTTGTCCTGTGGCATTACCCCCAGAGACATCAGTGATGTAGATAAGGGTTCCTTTTTGTTTTTCTCCGTATAGTGAGTTTCCTTTAGCTGTAAGTTCTGCTCTAGTGAGCCTTGGAGCTTGGATTCCTGCGATATGCTTGTTATCATTAGGAGTAGTAACATCCAGTGTAGTCTGAGGTGTATTGGTATTTATTCCCACTCTATCACTGTAATTTTGAGCGATAAGGATTTCAGAAAATAGAATTGTAGTGAGTATAGGTAATAAAGATTTTTTCATAATTTTTAAATATTATTTTATTATTATTTATTTACTTGCAATTTCCACGGCATATAAGAATTTTTCTCCTACCATAGGTGCAAAAGGACTGTCTAGACGGATAGTTCTTGGAGTTATATTCTTATTACCGAATTTTAATTCTGTATCGGGTCCAAATCTAGAGTCAGAGGGGACAAACATCTTTACATAATAGGTTTTGATATTATTAGAAGAATTTTTAATAATTTGCTGTCCTTGGAAGTAGTCATGGGGTAGAAATGGACGGATATTTCCTGACATTAGGATACTTTTAGATTCAGTTCTTCCTCTATTTGGGCTATCTGGGGTGATGTCCATGGTTGTACTTCCTCCATCGGGAGTATCAGAGAGGTACATGTAGAATTTATATCCGCTTTTGTAGCTACCATCATCAGGTATGTCACTTTTTTCTATAACAATCGTACTTCCTGCATAGATTACCCATTCTCCAGGTGGTAAAGATATTGAAGCTTCGATGTATGTAGCTTTATCAACTTCCTGTACTTTTATGCCATTTCTGTTAGGTAGTTGTCCACGGATACTTTTAGAACGAAACTCTTGCCATGTGGCATTTCCAGCAGCATCAGAGGTTAGGACTTTGTTATCGGCTCCCTGTCCTCCATCTATAATTCTAATGGGAGAGGCAGGAGTGAGAACGCTTGCGGTAGGGGTAGAGTTATTAAAGATGACCTTCGCCTCATCTTGTGTTTTAAAGGTCAAGGTTTTACTGTTCATTGTTACAATTCTGTCCTCTGGTAGAGTGCCATCATCTTTATAAATATGCTCGACTTCATCTATGGAGAATATTCTCCACCATTCTAAACCATTTATAGTATTGGTTAGCTGATAAACGCCAGTTTTGGTCATGTGTTTTCTTGGGGAGGATTTATCAGCATCACCACCAGAGATGTCAGTTACATAAATCATTGCCCCAATCTGGTTATTTCCATATAAAGTATTTTTAGCTGTGATTTCAGCCCTTGTAGTTCTAGGGATTTGCAATCCTACAATTTCAGTAGGGGAGCTGTTATTATTACCATTTACATCGAGTGTACTTTTGGGAGTGTTTGTGTTGATGCCTACGCTTCCTTTCGTTTGTGAGAAAGCAAGGCTTGCACAAGATATTCCTACCAATAAAAAATATTTCATAAATTTTATTTTAGTTTGCAAATATACAAAAATTAGGCCATAATTTTTTATAGTATAGGTGTAATTTTTTTTGTTTTTGTATAACTTATTATTTTTATGTAATTTACATAAAATATAAATAAATACAAATAGAGGGATATT
>CAUTLL010000086.1:0-5380 GCA_963539275.1 uncultured Flavobacteriaceae bacterium | reverse complement strand
AACAAATTGTTCATGAGATCAATAATCCATTGACTCCGTTGAAGTTAACTGTTCAGAATTTTCAGAGGAAGTATAATCCAAAAGATGATAATAATATTGAAAAAATAAATAAGTTGGTGTATAGTGTAATTCATCAGATAGATGTTATTCATGCCATAACGAGGTCTTTTTCAGAATATTCCAAAGCACCTGTGGAAAATGATACAATAAACATCATTAAGACCTTAAAGTATTCTTTAGATCTTTTCCCAGAAGAGATAATAGATTTTTATACAGATGAGCAAGAACTATTTTATAGAATAGATGAAACTCATTTTACAAGAATGATTACTAATATTGTTAAAAATGGGATACAGTCCATCCCTTACCAGAAGAAGAAAATAGTAGTGAAGTTAATCAATGAGCCACATAAGTTTAGAATAACCATTAAGGATAATGGAGAGGGGATTTCTAAAGAAAACAAAGATAAAGTTTTTGAAAGAAAATTTACTACAAAATCTACAGGAATGGGTATTGGCTTATCCATTGTGAAGAAAATAGTGGAGGATTATAATGGAAAAATTTGGTTCGACACAGAGGAGGGAAAAGGAACGATTTTTTACATAGAGTTTTATAAACAACATGATTAAAGTAAGATGAAAACAAAAATTATTATTGTGCTTTCGGTTTTGGTGATAGGATTATCAGGAATTTTGCTTTATGAAAGTCTTAATACAAAAATGTCTGAGATAGAAATAAGACAGCAGTTTTCTCATCTGAAAGATGAATATCAGCAGATAGAGAAAGATTTAGATATGGCAATTAATGATTTGGAGATTAATAATCAGGAAATTATAGCTCAGAAAGAAAAAATAGAAAAGTTGATTCGTAAGAGTAATATTACGGAGGAAGAACTGAATCAAGCGAAAAAAATGATGAAGAATCTTTCGGAGGTTGTGCTGAAATCTTATAAAAATAAGGTGAAAGTTTTAGAAGAGCAGGAGGGTGGATTAGTCAAAGAAAAAGAAAGTCTTGCACAACAAATTCTGAAAATACAGAAAAAAGTGGAGGAAATAAATGAGAGTTATAATAAAGAAAAAAGAAGCTCCAAGATGAAAGAATATATTCTTCGTAAGAAAGAGGAGCAAATAAATTATGCATCAAGGTTGATTTTATCTAATTTTATCTTGAATGGTTTTAAGGTAAGAAATAGTGGTAAAGAAATTCAGACTGATAAAGCATCAAGGATTGATAGAATAAAAGTAAGTTTTGATATTGTTCCTAATAGATTGGTAGAGTCTGGAATTAAGAATATTTATACCATCATTAAAAAGCCTTCTGGAGATATTGTGAATCAAGATACAGGAGAATTTATTTTTGAGAATAAAAGAATGAAATATTCTGATGAACTAAAGTTTTCCTATACTTCTGGAGAGGAAAAAACATTAGAATTTGTTTGGGATAATGAAGATTTTGAGAAAGGAGATTATGTCATGGAAGTTTATGAAAAAACAAAAAACGGAGTATTATTAATAGGTAAAGCAATAAAATCATTGAGGTAAATGGCAAAGGTAAAAACGGCATATTTTTGCCAAAATTGTGGTTCGCAGTATCCTCAATGGTTAGGGCAATGTAAAAATTGTGGAAATTGGAATACTTTGGTAGAAGAAATAGTAGAGAAACAGTCTAAATCCCACACTTACCAAATTATAGGTGAAGGAAAGCAAAAGGTAACGACTATAGTAGATGTAGAAGTAAATGCTGAGCAGCGTATCAAAACTCCCAGTGAAGAACTGAATAGAGTTTTGGGTGGGGGGATTGTTTTGGGGTCAGTAACATTAATTGGCGGTGAGCCTGGCATTGGGAAATCTACTTTGCTTCTTCAGTTGGCCCTAAAAATGAAAAAAAAGATTCTCTATGTGTCGGGGGAGGAGAGTGCTTCGCAGATTAAAATGAGAGCAGATAGATTGACGGAAATTCAAAATCCTAATTGTTTTCTTTATACAGAAACATCGGTAGAAAAAATTTTGAATGAAGCTAAAAAGTTACAGCCTGATTTTATGATTATTGATAGTATTCAGACTCTTCATTCTCAGATTATTGAGAGCTCCCCAGGTACCATATCTCAGATTAGAGAGTGCTCGTCAGAAATTATAAAATTTGCTAAAGAAAATAATATCCCTATATTTTTGGTAGGTCATATTACCAAAGATGGACAAATCGCAGGACCCAAAGTTTTAGAGCATATGGTAGATGTAGTGCTGAATTTTGATGGTGATAGAAATCATCTGTTTAGGCTTTTAAGAGCGAATAAAAATAGATTCGGTTCTACTGCAGAAATTGGAATTTATGAAATGATTTCGGCAGGGTTGAAAGAAATAAAAAATCCATCGGAAATATTGATTACTAAGAAGATAGAGGATTTATCAGGGAATGCTGTAGCAGTAACTTTGGAGGGAAATAGGGCGATGCTTTTGGAAATTCAAGCTCTGGTCAGCACTGCCGTTTATGGGACGCCACAAAGAAGCTCTACAGGATTTGATAGTAAAAGACTGAATATGCTTTTGGCTGTTTTGGAGAAAAGAGCGGGTTTTATGTTGGGAGCGAAAGATGTGTTTCTTAACATTACTGGCGGGATGAAAACGGGTGATACAGCATTAGATTTAGCCGTAATAGCAGCTATTTTATCCTCTAATGAAGATTGGGCGATTCCAGATAATGTATGTTTTGCTGGCGAAATTGGTCTTAGCGGAGAAATTCGTCCCGTTCCTCAGGTAGAAAAAAGAATTTTAGAAGCAGAAAAATTGGGCTATCATAAAATTTTTATTTCGAAACAAAATAAAATTCCAAAGAAAAATTTTGGTATTCAGATTATAGAAGTGAGTAAAATAGAGGATTTTCATGAGAAAGTTTTCTGAAATATTTGCTAAATAAAAAAAACATAAAAATTGAGGCGGTAATTTACTTGTCTCATTTTTTTATTATATATTTCCTAATGAAAAAGAATCGCATTCCGAGAAATGCGATTCCAAAAACACAAATGATGAAAAAATTATTACTCCTAGTTAACACAATGGCTTTAAGGATTGCACAAATCTACGAACATAATTTGGTATAACCAAATTGATGATAATATATTTGAGAATCCTTGAAAATGAGTTTTTTTTTTTTTTTTTTGATTTATTGAGTTATTTTCAATAGTATTGTGGGTTTATTAAATATTCTTTAATCTATTTAATATTTTATTGTATTGAGAATAAATTAAAATAAGTAAAAAAAATAATTAAACATTGGTTTGGTTTTTTCATAAAAAATAAAAACTATCTCATTTTGAGATAGTTTTTATTTTTACATACATTGAATTTTAAAAGTGAGAGATTCTAACACTTTCAATATAGCTTCTACCGTATCCATAGAAGTTAAGCACGGGACGCCATTTTCCACAGACATTCGGCGGATTCGGAAGCCATCTCTTTCGGCTTGTTTTCCTTTAGTAGTTGTATTTACTACATATTGAACCTTTCCTTTTTGGATGAGGTCTATAAGGTTTTCATTTTTACGGTCTATTTTGTAGCCTATTTTGGTAGGAATTCCATGTTGTTCAAAATATTTAGCAGTGCCTTCGGTTGCCCAAATTCTAAATCCAATTTCATGGAAGCGTTTTGCTAGAAATAAAGCTTCGTCTTTATGTTTATCAGCTACAGTGAAAAGAATGGAACCATAAGTAGGAACTTTCATGCCAGCAGCAATTAGTCCTTTGTAGAGAGCTTTTTCTAAAGTGCAGTCTTTTCCCATGACTTCTCCTGTGGATTTCATTTCAGGTCCAAGAGAGATATCTACCTTTGTTAATTTGGAGAAAGAAAAAACAGGAACTTTTACAAAGACACCTTCTTTGTTAGGAGCTAATCCATTTTGATAGCCTAAATCTTTTAATTTTTTTCCTAAAATTACTTTAGTAGCTAATTGAGCCATAGGAATTTCAGTGATTTTAGAAAGAAATGGAACGGTGCGAGAAGAACGCGGGTTAACTTCTATGACAAAAACTTCTCCTTCCGAAGAAAGGACATATTGAATGTTCATTAGCCCGATAATGTTTAGTTCTTTGGCAAGCTTTTGAGTATAATCTACCAGAATTTCTACTTGATTTTGAGCAAGATTTTGTGGAGGATACACAGAGATAGAGTCTCCAGAGTGTATTCCAGCTCGTTCTATATGCTCCATAATACCAGGGATAATTATAGTTTCTCCATCATAAATAGCATCAATTTCTACTTCTTTTCCTGTAATATATCGGTCAATGAGAATAGGGTGTTCGGGGCTTGCTTCCACCGCATTTTCCATATAATGAGAGAGTTCAGTTTCATTATATACTATTTCCATAGCGCGACCTCCCAGCACATAAGAAGGACGAACCAATACTGGGAAACCAATTTCTTGAGCAATTTTTATTGCTTCATCTTTGGAGGTAGATGTTTTTCCTCTAGGCTGAGGGATATCTAATTTTTGTAAAGTTTTTTCAAATTTATCACGATTCTCTGCTCGGTCAAGATCTTCTAGTGAGGTTCCTAAAATTTTTACCCCATAAGAGGTTAATTTATCAGCTAAATTAATTGCGGTTTGGCCACCAAATTGAACTATTACACCTTTGGGTTTTTCAAGCTCAATAATATTCATTACATCTTCTTCTGTGAGTGGTTCAAAGTATAATTTATCAGAAATAGAGAAATCCGTAGAAACGGTTTCAGGGTTATTATTGATAATAATCGCTTCATATCCCATATTTTTAATTGCCCAAACGGAATGTACTGTAGCATAGTCGAATTCCACTCCTTGACCGATTCTGATAGGCCCAGATCCTAGTACAATAATTTTTTCTTTATCGGTTACAATACTTTCATTTTCTTCCTCGTAAGAACCATAGAAATAAGGTGTTTCACTCTCAAATTCTGCCGCACAAGTATCTACCATTTTATAGACAGGCATGATGTTATTCTCCTTTCGGTATAAGAATACTTCCTTAGCTGTTTTACCCCAAAAATGGGCAATATTCACATCAGAAAAGCCGTATTTTTTAGCCTCTTTGATGAGGTTAATTTTTTCTAAATCGTTAAGATTTGGTAATTGTTTCAAATTTTGCTCAAAATCAATGATTTTCTTTAATTTCCAGATGAAAAATTTATCTATTTGGCTCCATTCTGCAATTTTTTCCCAATCAAAACCTCTTCTCAAAGCTTCTCCGATGATAAAAATTCTTTCATCATCACAAACTTTAATTTTTTGTTCAATGATTTCTTCTGTCAAGGCTTTTGCCTGTTTTGTTTTTAATCCTAAATGCTGAATTCCCAACTCGAGAGAACGAATAGCCTTTTGAAAAGATTCCTCAAATGTTCGCCCTATGGCC
>CAUTLL010000085.1:0-5385 GCA_963539275.1 uncultured Flavobacteriaceae bacterium | reverse complement strand
AAGATGACTTTTGATTATAACATTAATGAAGAGATTTATGATAAGGAGCAACGAGAAGCATATTCTTATGCTCCGATGTTTATGATTACAGCAACAAAATAATAGTAAAATAATAAATTATGAATAAAATTTTATTTACCTTAATGATAGGAGGGGCATTTGTTTATTGTTCTGGGGATAAGAAAAATATGGGGAAAGTAGAAAATGCCCAAATGGAAAAAGTAGAGTATGTTTATCAAGATGGAGATAAAAAATATGATGTAGTAATCACAGCACCACCGCAAAGGGCTGCACTTTTTACACCTCATATGACAGAGATGCTTTTAGCTTTAGGGTTAGAAGATAGAATGGTTTTGGGAACTACTGAAGGACCTGTTTCGCCAATTTTTGAGAAAGCTTACGAAAAAGTTCCGAATAAAGCTATTGGACATTCTATGAAGTTGAGTAAAGAGGCTTTCTTATTAATGGAGCCAGATTTTGCTTCTGGTGATGGTGATTTGAAGCCAGAGAATACAGGCTCTGCAGAAGAACTTATCGCAGCAGGAATTAGTCCATTTACTTTGAAAAGTGTGATGAATACTACTCATGCGACTTTGGAAACCGTTTATGAAGATTTTTATATGCTTGGGAGAATTTTTAATGTGAATGAAAAGGCAAAAGAAGTAGTAGATGGAATGAAAAGTAAATTGGCCAAGGCTCAAAAAACTTTTGTGGATAAACCGGAACATGAAAAGAAAAAAGTGATGATAATATCATCTTATAATAATGGTGCTTGGGTTTTTGCAGCATTGGCAGCGGATTTAACGAGAAAAGCGAATGGAATTAATATTTATGAAGATGTTGATAATACTTATGAATTTGTGTCTTATGAAAGTATTGTAGATAGAAATCCCGATGTGATTTTTATAACAGATACGGAGTCAAGAGGAATGAGTGTAGAAGAAAAAACAGAATTTTTAAAAAAGCATCCTATATTGAAAAATATTAATGCGGTGAAAACCAATAGTATTTATCCTGTTAATTTTGCAGATGTTTCCCCTGGTGTTAGAAATATAGATTTTATAATAAGGTTAAATAAAATTTTATATCAAGGCGGAAAGTAAATTTACTTAAAAAAACATTCACTTTTTAGTGAGTGTTTTTTAACTTTGTAGCCCTATAATTTGATTTTATGAAACTTATAAAAACTGGGTTTAGCATTATAGTTATTTTATTTTTTTGTGCAATAGTAAAAGCTCAATATACGGCTCATCCTATGGTTAGTACTGGATATTATTACCAAAATCAAAATTTTGGAGAATTAGGTGGAAAGGTTTTATTTATTAAAAAAGATGAATTGGCTTTCCGAGTGGGTGCTTCTGCCCTTATGGGTGCGATTCATGGAAAATTTACAATAATTCCTAAAATACAAGGAGATGTTTTGTTTAATTTCAGAGAAAATGTTGATGTTCATCAAGGTTTTTATTATTTAGTAGGAGTAGAAAGCACTCTTTATAATTTCACGCCTCATATTGGGATTAGTGTTTTAGGGATAGTGGATTTTATGGCTGGATATGGTTTCTCTTATCATAATCGTATTCATGATAAAGAGCTTAAAGAACTGAGATTCGGAGTCGCTTTTAATATTCCTTTGGTATTATTTGATAAAAATAAAAAGTCATAAAATTATTTTTTATGACTTTTTTATTTTTTTAATCCTCAGTTCCTTTCATCTTTTCGGCATTTTCAGCGATGATTAGAGATTCTAACATCTCATTAATATCTCCATTCATGAATGCATCAAGATTATAAATAGATTTATTGATTCTATGGTCTGTTATTCTCCCTTGTGGATAATTATAGGTTCTGATTTTTGCAGAGCGGTCTCCTGTGGATACCATTGTTTTTCTTTGAGCAGCGATATCCCCTTGCACTTTCTGTAACTCTATGTCATAAAGTTTAGTTCGTAGCATTTCCATAGCTAATTCTCTGTTTGCTAATTGAGAACGAGCTTGCTGGCAAACAACAACAATACCTGTCGGTTTATGAGTAAGTTGTACCTTGGTTTCAACCTTGTTTACATTTTGCCCTCCAGCACCTCCCGAACGAGAAGTTTGCATTTCTATATCTGCTGGGTTAATTTCTATATCTACTTCTTCAGCTTCTGGCAGAACAGCTACGGTAATTGCAGAGGTGTGTACCCTTCCTTGAGATTCTGTTTCAGGGACACGCTGTACGCGGTGAACTCCAGATTCAAATTTCATGATTCCATAAACTCCGTCTCCTTCTACTTTCATTATTAACTCTTTGTATCCCTTTGGAGCTTCATTGAAATCAGTAACTTCGTGTCGCCAACCTTTCGATTTAAAATACATCGTATACATTCTGTATATGTCTTCTACGAATATAGCAGCCTCATCACCACCTGTTCCTGCACGGAGTTCTACGATTATATTTTTATCATCAGCAGGGTCTTTGGGGATAAGAAGAAGTTTTAATTCTTCTTCTATTTGTGGAATTCTATTTGCAGACTCTTGTTTTTCTAATTTTGCTAAATCTACTAAATCTTTATCAGAGGCATCAGATATAATCTCATCAGCTTCTTCAATAGCTTTCAGTGTTGCGGAGTATTCATCGAATACTTTTACGACTTTACCAAGGTCACTATACTCTTTGTTGAGTTGTCCATATTTCTTTTGATCTGAAATTATATCAGGTTGAATGATAAGATCAGCTACTTCATTATATCGTTGTTTTATTGCTTCTAATTTGGGTATTAAACTTTTAGACATAGTTGAATTTTAGAATACAAAGATACAAAAAGTTTTTGAGTGATAAATTTGAAAAATTTAATTAGACTAACTGGTTAAAGAAAGATTATTACATTATGTATTATAATAAAAAAGCTTTGATTATTAGTAATCAAAGCTTTTTGTAAGTACCCCAGGCGGGACTTGAACCCGCACGCCAAAGGAGGCACAGGATTTTAAGTCCTGCGTGTCTACCAGTTCCACCACCAGGGCATGGAATGGAGCGAAAAACGGGATTCGAACCCGCGACCCCAACCTTGGCAAGGTTGTGCTCTACCAACTGAGCTATTTTCGCACTTATCGTGTGCGGATGAAGGGACTCGAACCCCCACGCCTCTCAGCACCAGATCCTAAGTCTGGCGTGGCTACCAATTACACCACATCCGCTAATAAATAAACATCTTCTCTATTTGTGTTTGCAAATATACAAACTTATTTTTAAACTACAAGAATATTTTCTATTTTTTTTGTTTTTTATTTTGAAAAGTCTTTCTTACCTTTACCGCTAAAATTTATGTGATTTATGGAATTACAAGGGACTGTTAAGAAAATATTTGAGACTCAGACATTTGCAAGTGGTTTTCAGAAGAGAGAATTAATTCTTTTAACACAAGAACAATATCCTCAACCTATAAGTATAGAATTTTTATCAGAAAAAATCATGCTTTTGGATTCTATTTCAGAGGGAGATCAGGTAAAAATAGGAATTAATATTAGAGGTAGAGAATGGACAAATCCTCAAGGTGAGGTAAAGTATTTTAATTCTATCACGGGGTGGAGATTGGAAAAGGTATCAGAGTCATCTTTTGAACCGACACAAGCGTCTTCTGGAACATCTAGCCAAGTAATGGATGGCAATAGTAACCCTTTTGGAGAGGAGGAAGAAGATGATTTACCTTTCTAAAAAGGATTTAAAGTTTTTTATTGTATATGAAAAAAAGAGTTAAAACGCCTCTTTTTTGTATTTATAATTTTAAAACTTTGAAATCTCCTCTAAGGTAAGAGATTTGCATTTCATTTTTTATATTACTACTAAAACGAGAGATAGGTATCATTAATTTTAGTATTTTATCCCAAGATAAAACTTGATGATAAAGATTGTAAAATCCATAACCAATAAGTTTTCCATTTTGGAGGGCTAAAAAGGATTTTTCTCCGAGAGTTCTTCCTTTGCTTATCCATATTTCATTTCTTCCAGAAAAAGAAATTTCTTTCTTTATAGTAGATAAATTTAGATTTTGTTTTTGTAGATAATTTAAGAAATACTCAGCTTGGGAAAAATATTTGAAGTTAAATAATTTTATTTCGTTTTCATTTTTTTTTGAAGATATGAGTAAACTTTTTTCTTTATTATATACTATTGAGAATGGTTTTCGGGATTGTTTTTTTAGTCCTTTTTCTTTAAGCATTAATTGAGCAATAATATCTGTACCAGTGAATTCGTAAGAAATTTGCTGAACTTCTTGTTGTATTTTTATGTTTTTTATTGATTTGGAGTTAAGGATTTTCTTTGCTTTTTTATAAAGATTATCTGTAAAATCACAAAGAATAATTTTTCCTTTTTTATCTTGAAAATATAAAATACCTTTTTCTGAAGGAAGATTTTCAGTTAATTCATTGATTTTATTAGAATAGGATTTAGCTTTTGTAGATTCTTGATGAGATTGGATAATATTATTATTTATATCCTTGGAAATTAGGGTTTTAAATAATTCTAGAGTGACCCTAGCATCATCTCCAGCTCTATGAGCATTAGAATGAGGAATACCAATAGATTTACATAGTTTTCCTAAAGAATAACTTTCCATATTGGGGATAAGTTTTTTTGATAGGAGAATGGTGTCAATGGTATTTATATTAAAATCAAAACCTAAATTTTTGAAAGATTGCCGAAGCATACGGTAGTCAAAATCTACATTGTGTCCCACGAGTGTGGCTCCTTCGGTCATTTCTATGATTCTTTTTGCTAATTCGTGGAATTTTGGAGCAGTTTTAACCATTTTTTTTGTAATTCCTGTTAGTTTTTGTACAAAAGGAGTAATTTCATCTTCTGGATTGACCAAAGAGATGAGTTGATCCGTAATTTTATGACCATCGTAAATAAAGAGAGCAATTTCTATAATTCTCTCCTTTCTAAAACCAGCACCATTGCTTTCAATGTCTATGATTGCATACATTTTCTTCTAGTCAAAACCGCAAAGATAAAAAAAGAGATTGTAGCAGAGTGTGTTTTTTAATTGTTTTGCATGAACAATAGGTGATGAATAAATATAAATTAACTGTTTTTACTAGTTTTTTTCTAAATTTGCAACTTTTTAACCATACTATGTTAAATATAAATACGAAGACGGTTGCTTTTCATACATTAGGGTGTAAACTTAATTTTGCAGAAACTTCTACTATTGCTCGTCAACTTATTGGGGCTGGTTATCAAAAGGTAGAATTTGATGAGCCTGCGCAGCTTTATGTGATTAATACTTGTTCGGTAACAGATAACGCTGATAAAGAATGTAAGTTTCATGTAAATAGAGCGGTAAAGGCAAATCCTGCAGGATTAGTAGTGGTTTTAGGGTGTTATGCTCAATTGAAGCCTGAA
>CAUTLL010000084.1:0-5457 GCA_963539275.1 uncultured Flavobacteriaceae bacterium | reverse complement strand
CATGCAGCCAAGTAGGCATTCATCTCTCCTTTCCAAGCTAAATTTTCAGCCGTGAGATTAATAATAAAAAATATTACAAAGATAATTATAGCTAACACTACAGGAAGCCCTACACCACCTTTTCTGACAATAGAACCTAGACTAGCACCTACTAAAAAAAAGATTATACTCATAACAGAGTATGCAATAATTTGCTGCTGATACATAACCGCCTTCGCGTAAACTTTCGTAGAATTCAAAATTGCATCATTACGCTCATTCTTTAGTGTTTGAAGTTGCTCTATCTTTTCATAGGCATTTTTCAGTACCATGGATTTTTTTTCTTTCTCCAACTTATCCAAATCAAAAGGCTCTTTTATAATTTTATTATCTTGTGGAATTTTATCTAAATGATTAATATAATTACTACTATGATTAATCAATTCACTCGCTATATTTTGATGATTTTCTTGCTGATTTTTTACAAGTTCATCAATGGTAGAAAACAACTCTAAAAAAGTATGAAACTCATAACTATCTACTATTTTTTCACTCTCTATCGCTTGGTCTAAAATCTCACTGACATCGATATGAGAAACCAAAGTATCAAATTTAATGGTTTGGTTTTCTTGTTTCTGTCTTTCTTGGATATTTATTTTCCCTATTTTATCCTCTATAACATAACCATTATAAAGAATAAGTTTCAAATAATTGCTATTTTTTTCAGAAAGAATTTTCCCTTTTTGTGCAACAATTGTTCTCTGATCCTCAAAAAAATTAGCCGTTTTATGAATGAAAACACCTTCTATAGACTCATCATTTTCTCCATAAATTTTATCAAATTTAATTGCCATTCCAGGGATTGACCCTATAAACTGCCCAGGGGTAAAATTCAGTGCCGGTTTAGAAGAAATAATGTTAAATAACATGTTTTTAGATTTCCTCTGAAAATCAGGAATCACATAATTAGAAAAAATAAAAAGAATAATTGCAAAAAAGATACTCGTAAAAAATAGAGGTTTCATTACTCGCCAAAGAGACATTCCCGCAGATTTCATCGCTGCCAATTCATACCGTTCACCAAAACCTCCAAAGGTCATAATAGAGGCCAATAAAATTGTAAGAGGTAGCACCATTTTCACTACTCCTACACTAATATAATAGAAAAATTTCACTAACTCCCAAGTACTCAGTCCTTTACCTCCAAGATTGGATATTTGAATCCAAACTACATTGACCATGAAGATAAAAAACAAAATGCTAAAAATAAAGAAAAATGGCCCTAAAAAAGCTTTTACAATGTATAAATCTAGTTTCTTCGGCATTTTTATAGCTCTGTGATGAAATAATTTTTATACTGATTTTTATTAAAGGAGAACACTGATGAACTCACAGATATATTCTCTTTATATTGGCTAATGATAATACTTGTTTTTGCATTATTAGCCGTATATTGTTCTACTTTCTCTATCTGTTTTTTGGTAAAATTAATATAAAGCAAAACTTGCTTTATTTTGTTATTTTTTATCGGTGTGAGTTTGATAATATCTTGATTATTCTTTTTACCTACATAAATAATATTATAATTTTTTTTATAAGCTTCTAAATAACTCATTGGAAACAGTACATTCTCTCCACCATTAGACTTTGAAATGGTAACTTCTTGCTCTTCTTCATTAATACTATAAATTTTATTCCCATCAAATATCTGCTCACTTCCCATTATTTTTAATCTATATTTATCCTTGGATGCATAGAAATCTCCCATTTCATTTTTACCTGCCGTAGCATAAATAAATTTGAAATAAATAGCATTTTTAGATTTATAATGAGCAGAAACGACATCCAAAATATTTTTAGCTTTATTATCTACTTTCTGTGCTGAAACTATTACAAACGCTCCTGTTATGAATAGAAGCAATATTTTTTTTATGATATTCATAATACTAAATTTAATTCAAATTTTCTAAAAATTGTTCCAAAGAATGTAAATCTGAAATCAAAACCTCTCGTGGTTTCGCTCCATTAAAACCTCCTACTATTCCTATAGCTTCTAACTGATCCATTATTCTCCCCGCTCTGTTGTATCCTATTTTCAACTGTCTTTGTAGCATAGAAGTAGAGCCTTGCTGTGTCCCTACAATAACCCGAGCCGCTTCTTCAAAAAGCGCATCTCTTTCATTAGGGTTAAAATCTCCTGCACCACCACTCTCTTCTCCCACAAATTCTGGCAATAAATAAGCTTCAGAATAGCCTTTCTGCTCTCCTATAAATTCCGCTATTTTTTCCACTTCAGGAGTATCAATAAATGCACATTGTACTCTTATCAAATCATTTCCATTGGAATACAACATATCACCTTTACCTATTAACTGATCAGCTCCCGTCGCATCTAAAATAGTTCGAGAATCCACACTTGCATTCACTCTAAATGACACACGAGCAGGGAAATTTGCTTTAATCATTCCTGTAATCACATTTACCGAAGGTCTCTGTGTTGCAATGATAAGATGTATTCCTACCGCCCTTGCCAACTGAGCCAAACGAGCAATTGGGTGTTCTACTTCTTTTCCTGCGGTCATTATTAAATCTGCAAATTCATCTACTACTAATACAATATACGGCAAATAACGATGTCCGTTTTCAGGATTTAGTTTTCTTTCAGTAAATTTTTGATTGTATTCTTTTAAATTTCTACAAAAAGCATTTTTCAACAATTCATAACGAGTATCCATCTCAACACAAAGAGAGTTTAAAGTATTGATTACCTTTGAATTATCTGTCAATATTGCTTCTTCTGTATCTGGTAATTTTGCCAAATAATGTCTTTCTATTTTAGAATATAACGAAAGTTCTACTTTTTTAGGATCTACCATTACAAATTTCAATTCACTAGGATGTTTTTTATAAAGTAATGATGCTAAAATCGCATTAATCCCTACCGATTTACCTTGCCCTGTAGCCCCTGCCATAAGTAAATGAGGCATCTTTGCAAGATCCGCCATAAAAATATCATTTGAAATAGTTTTTCCAAAAACTATTGGTAAATCCATTGTCGTATTCTGAAACTTTGGCGACGATAATACAGAACGCATAGATACCATTGTAGGTGTCTGATTAGGAACTTCTATTCCTATCGTTCCTTTCCCTGGCATTGGTGCTATAATCCTAATTCCCAAAGCAGCAAGATTTAAAGCAATATCATCTTGTAATCTCTTAATTGCCGCTACACGAATACCTGCTTCCGGGACAATCTCATAAAGAGTGACCGTAGGACCGATAGTTGCTTTAATCTGAGCAATTCCAATATTGAAATTTCTCAATAATCCCACGATTTTATTTTTATTAGCTTCTAATTCTTCTTTGTTAATAATAATTTCCTCACTTCCATAATCTTTAAGTAAATCGAGATTTGGGAGCTGAAAATTTGCCAAGTCTAATCTATGATCATAAACGCCATGCTTTGCTACCAAATCTTCGGCAGTTGTTGGTTTCTGCTCTATTTCCTCAACTTTCGGTTTTTCTATCACGACTTCTAAATCACTCTCTTTTCCTCCACTCAATTCCTCCATATCTGGATTTAAAATTGACTCCACAATTGAATTTTCTTCCACTTTATCATCCTTAAATGAAATACTCACTGCCTCTGGATCCTTTTTAATAACTGGAATAATAGATCCTGGTTCTGGAAAATCATTCAGTTCTTCTAGTTTTTCAGAAGCAGACTCTTTCTCTATTTTCTCCTCATATTCTCTTTTTTCTTCCTTTTTCAAAGAAGAAATTTTATATTTAATATCTTGAAGGTTCTCTGAAATACTTTCGGAACTTAAATTAAATTCTAAAACAAAATAAATAAAAATACTCAGCACAATACAAACCCACAGCCCAAAAATCCCAATAATTGCTATTCCATAATCATAGACTTGATACCCATAAACTCCACTCATCACTCCATTACCTTTGGTGATTACACCGATAAAAATAGGCAACCAACACGCAAAAAACAAACTATGAGAAATGGATTTCCATGGTTTAAAATATTTAATCCCTAACAAAATACTTCCTAAAACAACCAGCAAAAAAGGAATAACAAATGCTGTAATACCAAAACTTGCAAAAATAAAAATGTTCCCCAACCAATCCCCTAATTTTCCCAAGAAATTAGAAGACTTTACACTCTTATCCAGCATAAAACCTAACTGACTTTGATCCTCTTGCCAATTATTAAGATAAGATACAAAGGAAATACATAGCATCAGAGCCATCGCTATAAAAAAGACCCCCAAAACTAATTTTACAGTGGAAAGCCTACTTTTTGTCGGAGTTTTTACATTTTTCATAAGGGTACAAATTTAGAAATAAAAAGTAAAAAAATAAAAGGTTTTTTTCAAATTTATAGATTATAAATAAAACAGAAATTCATTGGTTATATTGTCAAAATAAGATAAATTTGTGGAAAATTAAAATTATGAAAAGTAAAAAAGATTTTTTTTTAGAAGCTTATGATTTAGAGATTATCAAGTTTGGAAGATTCACCCTCAAAAGTGGTATAGAAAGCCCATTCTATGTGGATTTACGCCCTTTGGCATCAGATCCTAAAATATTAAAAAACTTAGCAAATCATCTATTAAAAATGCTACCATTAGACAACTTTGACCTGCTATGCGGAGTTCCCTACGCTGCTTTACCCATGGCAACGGCAATGTCTTTGAAAAGCGATATTCCATTGATTATTAAAAGAAAAGAAGCAAAAAGTTATGGCACTAAGAAATTGATAGAGGGCATCTATAAAAAAGGGCAAAATTGTCTCTTGATAGAAGATGTTATCACTTCTGGAAAATCACTTTTAGAAACCATAGACGAAGTGGAAAACGAAGGACTGAAAGTATCTGATATCGTGGTAGTATTAGACAGAGAACAAGGAGGAAAGGAACTTTTAGAAAAGAAAGGATACCGAGTGCATAGTCTTTTTACCATTACGGAAACTGTCAATATATTAAAAGAAGTAGGAAAAATCACCGATAAAGAAATTCTCAGAATCAAAGATTTCTTAGCTGGAAATGTTGTAAAGTTTGAAGAAAAAAAGAAAACCCCTTACGAAAAAAAGATTGAAAAAATAGAACACCCAACAGGAAGAAAAATCCTAAAATTAGCTTTAGAAAAAAAATCCAATCTCATCGCTTCTGCCGATGTTACTTCTACCACAGAATTATTGGCCCTTGCTGATGCCGTGGGACCTCATATTGTCGCACTGAAAACTCATATTGATATTATCAAAGATTTTAATACTGACAAAACCATTATTCCATTGATTGATTTAGCAAAAAAACATAACTTTCTTTTAATGGAAGATAGAAAGTTTGCGGATATTGGTAATACTCAAGAATTGCAATTCACTGAAGGCATCTATAAAATTTCTAATTGGGCAGATATGATTACCTCCCATCTTATCGCTGGTAGTCAAGCATTAGATTGTTT
>CAUTLL010000083.1:0-5511 GCA_963539275.1 uncultured Flavobacteriaceae bacterium | reverse complement strand
TCTGAATTTTTCTTACTAGATACCAAAACGGAAGAGGTAACGAGAATAGATCCTTCTAAAACATATAATTTTATCGCAGATGAAGATATAGCAAAGCGTTTTGTAGTATATTGGAAACAAGCTCCTAAGTCTAAAAAAGAAGAACCGAAAAAAGCAGTGGAAGTAAAAACTCCAGAAACTGTAAAACCAAGCAATATAGCAAATAGTTCTTCACAAAATACGGTTATATATGAAGAGACCGGAAAAGGCAAAATAAGATTTGAGAATATTAGTAATAAAGCTGATATACAAGTATATAATGTATCTGGAAGATTAGTATATGCTACCACAGATGTTACTACAAATACTGATTATACTATCAATGTAAAAGCTCCTGGTATGTATGTAGTAAAAGTAACTTACCAAAATGGAGAAGTAAGAACTCTCAAGTTTATCAGCAAATAAAAATACAAGTTTATGAAAAAATTGAAGTATATATTATTTATAGGGATATTTTTCCTTGGTGGAATTACAACAATGCCTATCATGGCACAAGAAGGTAATGGTATTACTGAGCTTGAAGGGGATGAAAAAGATGATGCAGGTATTTCTCCTACTACTACTACTCCTGCTCCTACTCCTACGAATACAGGAGGCTTTGAATCTACAACTGTAGTCGGTGGTAAAGGTCCTAGCCACGGATTAGGAACTAGAAGTTCTCCTATAGATATGTATGAAGGCATTCTTATGATAGTAGCATTCTTACTTGTTATAGGATATTACTATAATGAAAGAAATAAAAGAATTACAAATTCATAAAGATAAAAACTCATAGAAAATTCTATGAGTTTTTTTATTATCTTTGGGTTATGAAAAAAATAATTTTATCATTAGCAGTTTTAAGCATAGAAAAACTTACTGCTCAATTTAATATCTCAATAGAGGTTTCTAAAGATTTTACAGAAAAAGAAGTGATGATTTATACACTTAATGGTTCTAAAGATATCTATACTGCCCAAGCAGAGAAAAAAAACGGAAAATGGATAGTGCAAATTCCTTCCCCTTATAAAGGAATGCTCAAAGCATATTTTCCTAAAAGTAATCGTTCCATAAATTTTATTTCTGAGAATAGAAATATAGAAATAAAACTTAATGCAAAAGCAAATGAGTCTTTGAGTGTGAATTTCAGCGATGAAGCTAATAAATCATGGAATCATTATTTATTATCAAAAGATAAAATAGAGCATATTTTACCTGTTTTGAAACAGATTAAAAATTTTTACGAAAATCAATCTGATTTTGGTGAGGCATTAAATGAAGAAATAAAAAAACTTGAAACAATAGAAAACAATGCAGAGGAAAACTCTTTCATAGCATTTTATGCAAAGAACAGCAAATACGCCTCCGAGAATCCCGCTTATAGATTTTCTTTTCAGGCTTATGAAGATTTTTTAATTAATTCAGGTGAGCTATTAGAAAGCTCATCACTCGTAAGACCTGTGCTTATCAATTTCCTTAAAAATTTATCTCACGAAAATCTAATACCAGAAGTTGATAAATTACTTGATAATCTAAATTTAGAAACTCCAAGAGGACAAACTATTTTAGCAGAGTTGTTAAATATTTTTGACATTTATGGACTAAAAGCAGAAAAAGAAAGATATTACAAAAAAGCATCAGCACTTACTTGTGAAATTAACCAAAATCTAAAAAACAGCATTAAATCTATTAAAAACACAGAGATAGGTGCTACTTTTGAAGATTATACTTTTACGACTCATGCCAAAAACACAAAAGCCAAAAAACTCAGCGGAATAAAAGCGAATAAGAAAGTAGTTTTATTTTGGTCTTCTACTTGTTCGCATTGTTTATCTGAACTTCCTATTATATTAGAAAATTATTCCCTTCTAAAAGCAAAAGGAATCGAGGTAGTAGCTATTTCTTTAGATTCTGACCAAAAATCCTATGAAGACAAAACAAATTCTTTACCATGGATTAATGATTCAGAATTAAAAGGTTGGAAAAGTAAAGCTGCTGAAGTTTATAATATTCACGGAACACCTACTTATTATATATTAGATAAAGACAATAAAATCATAGAAAAACCAAGAAACTTTTCTGAATTTTTATCATCAAATAATCTAAAATAAATTTGGTAATAAAGAAATAATTCTTATCTTTGCATCAAATCAATGGCGAGGTAGCTCAGGTGGTTAGAGCGTTGGATTCATAACCCAAAGGTCACGGGTTCAAGTCCCGTCTTCGCTACAACCCATGCAATTGACACTCTTTTTAGAGTGTCTTTTTTTATGCCTAAAGCCTTTTAATACTAATAAATTATATAATAACAAACATATTCATTAACAATAGTAACTCCATATAGTAAAAAAAGAATAACTTCCCAAAATTTTGAGAAGCTATTCTTTTATATCTTACAAATCGTATAATGTTATTTTTTCAAATAAGCATCTACTTCATCTGCATTCATTACTTTTTCTTCAAAAATGTAAGCTCCTGTTTTAGGAGATTTTACCATTTTTACTACTTTCGTCATCTTTTTAGATGAACCATCTTTTAGGGATGCTACTACTTTTTTTGCCATCGCTAATAACCTTTATTAAAATTATTTAATCTCCTTATGAACAGTATACTTTTTAAGAACAGGATTGTATTTCTTAAGCTCCAAACGCTCCGTAGTGTTCTTCTTATTTTTGGTAGTAATGTAACGAGACATTCCTGCCAATCCACTTTCTTTATGCTCTGTGCATTCAAGAATTACTTGAACTCTATTTCCTTTTTTAGCCATTTCTTAATTATTTAATAAATCCGTTTCTTACTGCTCTCTCTAAAGCTTCTTCAATCCCTATCTTGTTGATAACTCTCAATCCGTGAGCTGACACTTTTAAGGTAATGTGTCTATCTTGCTCAGGAAGATAAAATTTCTTCTCTAGAAGATTAATTTCAAATCTTCTTTTCGTCTTGTTGTTAGCGTGAGACACATGGTTTCCCACCATTGCACGCTTCCCTGTAATTTGACAAATTCTTGACATATCTATATGCTCTAATAATTATTTTCTATACCTTAATTCTGCAAAGAAACAATTTTTTTTTTTTCTATACAAACTTTTTATGATGTTTATCAATTTTTAGTCTAAAAAAATTAAAAATCAACAAAACTCCAAAAATTAAAATACTTATTTTAGAAAAAACATCTCCTATTTTAACATAAATACTCTCCTCTTGATACAATTTTATATTAGCTGTTAATGCTGTTTTTTGTCCGTATGAAGTTTGGCTCAGAATCTCTCCTCTCGCATCTATATGAGCAGAAATACCACTATTAGCCGCACGAGCAATTTCTCTTCTTGTTTCTATCGCTCGGAGTCTTGCATAAGCCAACAATTGCTTATGTCCTTGAGAAACTCCCCACCAAGAATCATTCGTCATAATCGCCAAGAAATTAGCTCCTTTTTTAACATATTCTGTAACAAAATCTCCATAAATAGATTCATAGCAAATGATAGGTGCTGGTTTTCCTTGCTGATATGAATTAAGAAATATCTTTCTATCTTTATCCCTTCCCAAAGATGTTACCGCCCCTCCAAAATTCAACATAGCATCACCTAGAAGAGGCTTCAAAACATTCATGTATGGGAAAATCTCTACCCCTGGAACTAATTTACCTTTATGATAAATTTCAAATTTTTGATAAGGAATAATTTGCATCGCTGAATTATAATGATCAATCCAAAATTCATGCTGAGGATAATATGTTGAAGTTTCCGTTTTTTCTTCCTCACTTCTATAAATATTATAAGTAGAAACTCCCCCTACAAAAATTGATTTCGGATGGTTCATTAAAAAATTTTGAACCAAATGAATAGATTGGCTATGATGAAAACCCTTCTCGGAAAGTCCACCTGAACCTGGAAATGCCGTCTCAGGAGCGATATAATAATCTATTTTCTCTGAAGAGTTTTGAGCTAAATCCAATAACTCTTGTACAATTTGCAAACTATCTTTTTGATATTTTTCAGTATATGGATCAAGGTTAGGTTGTAACATCATCACCTTTACTTGCCCCATAGATTTTTCATTAAAATTTTCATATTTTAGAAAAGAAAAAAGCATTGGAATGATGATAATTCCAAATATCATTACAAAATATCCTATAAATCTTTTTTGAATACTGAAAAGCCTCAATTGCTCTAAACCATAGAATATCAAAATATTCACTGTGAGAATCCAAAAACTCCCCCCAGTAGCTCCAAAAGTATCATACCACTGAATCAATCGTGGATAATCCGCAAAGACATTTCCTAAATTTAACCAAGGCCAAGTAAATTCCCATTCCATATGGAATTTCTCAAAACACATCCATACCGCCACAAAAAAAACTAAACTTATTGATAGTTTTTGATTTTTTTTGAACCAATAATAAAACTGAAATGTAGCGGACATTAATAATGAATTAACCAAAACAGGAAAAACCACCGCCATCAGAGCTGGACTGCCATCGGGATTTTGAGCATAATAGAGCCAACCCGTCGTAACGATATTCCAAATCATAAAGGCGAGATATGAACACCCAAAAATCACCCAACCTTTTCTTTTAACAATATCTTGAGAAACAAAATGTTCCATAAACAACAAAGGAACGAATGCTACAAATATAAAAAATGGAACACCATAAATAGGCCAAGAAATAGACAACAATACCGCTGATAATATCGCTAAAAAAATATATTTCATAAATCAATGTACAAAAAGCAAAATTAAAAATTTTCAACAAATTCTAATAAAAAAAGAGAACCACCTTTTATCAGTGGTTCTTTCTTTTATTTTCTCGGAGGGAAATTTTTCATCATTTTTTCAATCATTTTTGGAATTTGTTCTTGTTTAGATTTTGGAGAATCTACTTTTAAACCACTTCCCATTCCTTGCCAAACTAACTTACCTGTTTTAGCATCTATAAAATCAAAAACTAATGTTCCCAAAGTATATTCTTTAGAAAAAGTTCTTCCGATGCCTATTCCTCCACCAAACCATCTACCCCAACTACCAAAATTCACACTCGGAGTAATGTAATTATCTCTAACTATTTTATGACTCGCTTTTATCTCAATTTTCAAATCTGGTGTATCTGATGAATGAATATTTTTTAATGCTAATTGTCTATTTAACTCTCCCAACACCCTACTTTGGTCAATATCATTCAAATTTAATTCTCCTAAATTTGAAATTTGATAACTCTTATATTGAGAAAAATCTACATTCTTATCATAATCAGAAACTACTCTAAATGGACTACATGATACTATAAATAGTGTCAGAATAAATAACTGCAATGTATGTCTTATCTTAACCATATTTTATTTTTTTAAAATTAAAAATTATATCTACTTTTGTTATATGATAATAATGTGCCAAATTTCTTTCAAAAATACAAAAATTCTATGAATTATGTTTTTTCTTTTATTATTTTGATGTTAATTACTAAAATTATATTTTTCTAATGTTTAATCCTTATTA
>CAUTLL010000082.1:0-5542 GCA_963539275.1 uncultured Flavobacteriaceae bacterium | reverse complement strand
ATCAGAACGCACTAAATCAAATGTCCCAAATCTCAAAGTAGAAGTTTCATCAAATCCTGTAAAAAGCAGTCTCACAAAACGAACATTATTCAAAATATCTCTACTATGCTCCCCTGCTGTAGTATCAAATTTTCCCACTGGAATGCGAAATAGATACCATTTATTCCGCCCAGAACGCCCATCTTCAAAGGTAGTTTGTACCTCCTTAACATCTACTATATTATTTTGGCCTAAAACTAAATTATTTCTATTTAAATCAATGGTATATTGATTATAACTTTCATATTGGTCAAGGTTATAATCCCCATTAATATCTTCTACATCAGGCGTTTGAGAGGATACTTCCAAAGACCCTGATGCCGAATTTCCATCTGGATTCCTAAAATAACGATAACGCTCCACCACAGAACTTGCCATGCTTCCTTGAAATCTATCAGAAAGAAAGTACACAAAATCATCAGATGCTGGATCTAACTCATTGGTAATAGGATTTACGAATGATGTTCCAAATTTCTCATGCTCACCTGCGTTATTCAAGCCATCATAACCTACATCTTGAGCCTTTCTATTAGCCCCTTCCGAAGAAAAAGTATAAAGTATAGGAGTAACTTTTGGCTGAGTTCCCCAGTTAGTCGTTGTCGTTACCGAAGGAGATGAATCCGTAGGTAACCCATTTTCATATTGTAAATGACCATCTTTCAAAACATCTTCAGAAACATTCCCTAAATGAAGCAATAATTTAGGATTTGCTCCCAAATTTCCACCATCAGCATAAGGGTCCATCATCCAAAATTCTACATATTCTATATTAGAAGTTGTAAAATTAGATACCGATATTGGTCTCATCAGCCCTGCCCATCTATCTTGAGTAGCTTCATGATTAGGATTAAAATTATAAGGACCTCTTTCCTTTGGATAATAAGAAATATCAAAAGTATTGGTAAAAGTTTCTTCTCCCGCTACATAATCTCTAGTATTATACAACTCGCTGAGTCTCACTCTACGAGACATGTGATTAGACACGCTTTGCGGAGAAATACCATTAGGTGCAGTGCTACCAACACCATAAAATCTCGGGTCAATATTATACCACGAAATAAGCCCTCTTCCATAGCCATTTACAATACTATTATTTACTCCTACATTCCTAAATAATGCATCTCTTGTATTTTGTTCAGGTTTGGAAGCTAGCCCCCACATTGCAGGGTCTTTGAGGGAAATTTTAGAAGAACTTTGTTCAAAATCATCAATATAAGACTGATTTTGTGCATTTTTACTTTGCCCTGGTATCAAATACGCGGCTTCTGCTCTGAAATTTATATTTGAAGGAGCACTAGTCTTAATCCAAGGAATTTTATTGGCAAATCTTGTCAAGAATGAAGCTTCATTACTATACAAAACATTAACTCCCAACATGGTGTTATTCACAACCTCTTGTCCATACTGCACTTTTTGAGTTAATGGGGTTTCTCTATAATTAACTGCTGTAGCACCTATTAACAAATTTTCATTGATTTTTCTTTCTAAATTTAATCCCAAAAATCTCTTTCTTTGAGTATTAAAATTTAATTGATTTTCAAGACTAATGTTTATTGCCTGACCTGATTGTTTTATCGTTTCATTGATAATTGTAACGCTCCCTAATAAATAATCTACCGCATAATCTACCCCCTCTATCAAAGTTACTCCATTAGAGGTTACTTTTACAGAGCCTTGCGGAATATTGATTGCTCCCAAAGAAATTCCAGAAGATGATGTGCCTTTATACCTTCCTTCTAAAGTATATCTTTGAGCCAAATTATTCTGTGCTGCTACGGATTTTAATTGACGATAAAGATCAGTAAAAACATATTGTGAATTATTCGCTCCCAATACATTTTCTAAATACCTACCGAAAGGTTGAGTCTTAGTAAATATTAATTTTCCGTTTTCTCTGTCAATGGTCAAGCCTTCCACCATATCAAATAATCCATCTCCATAAGTCCCATTAGAATTTTGCTGCAAATCCCCATTAAGATTCAATCTATCCCAATTGAATAAACTCAACAAATTAATATCCTGCATATTCGTATTTGGTAAATAATTAACCTTACCATTATTGGGGTCTCTATAGTACACTCCCATCAAGAAATCGCTAGTATCTATATTCGCTGTATTAAGAGAATAAATATTCTTCATCATCAAGTCCCACATCGGAGAACTTGTTTTCATGGAAGTATTTGGCTTTAATAATTTGGTAATCAATACAGAAGAATTATCCTCTGAAAATTCACCAACCTTATATACATTAGAATCTCCGCTAACAGTATATGAAAATGACACAGCCAAAAGCTGATTATCATTTAACCTTTGATTCAATGAAATATATCCTAATTTTGGATGGAATTTATACTCGTTTTCATTTAATTTTCTCGCTCTTCTCGTGAAAACAAAATTCTCTCCTTCTTGATAAGGCTGATTTCCTCCCGCAGTGATGTCATACAAAGACTGCCCTTTTATACTATTATAGGCAGAAGTTACATCTCTAATTCCTGCTAAATTTGTAATATCTTGATAAAGATTGTTCTGTGAATTACTCGGGTAGGTAGTTGTTACAGTTCCTTCTCCAAGGTCTCTTACCGCCACAACACCTTTTTGACTTTCTGCATTGACAGTCCCCTGATTAAGCACCCAAACTTCCATTCTGGTAATACTAATTTTAGAATTCACCAATGGATATTGACTCAATACACCATCATAAGCATTATTAAAATAATGCCCTATAAAGAAATGCTGATTGTCTTCATAATCTACTGCATTCAGCTTAAAAGTTTGTGATACACCACCATTCTGAGCAACTACAGTTCTTGACTCCCCCTGCTGTTGAGAAAGCACCAATATCCCCTTAGTTTTCCCTAATTGAAACTCTGTTTTCACTCCAAAAAGAGATTCAGAACCACGAATTAAACTTGTAGAAAGAGGCATATTGATATTCCCAAATTCTACTTTTTTGATAACTCTATCCTCTGGATCTTTACTTTCTTTATTACTTGATGAATTGTTTTGAGCATTTTTCAAAGAACTTTCCCCTGGTTGCCATACCAAATTCATTCTATTTTCAAAAGCAAAACCACTTTGAGTATCATAATTCGCTCTTAATTGCAAATTTTCCCCCACTTTACCAATCATTCCTATATTGATTCTCTGTTGCACATCAATAGCAAATGAACTTCTATTTTGAGGTAAAATAAGAGGATTATCTATTTTTTGAGTAAAAACGCCCAAATTAAAGGAAGCATATCCTTGAGGAATTAACTCTATTTTATTTCCTCCAAAAATATACTGAAAGAGCTTATTCTTAATCGTGATAGATTGAGCAAGCCCATTTCTTTTTCTCTCATTTTGAGTTTTTTCCTTAATTACATTAATATTTCCTTTCTCCTTAAAATATTCTTTTACTTGCTGATTTTGCAAATAAATAGAATACTCTTTTGGCTTCATGACCATAGGACTTCCCACTACCAAATTCCCTATTTTAGGATACAGATAGTATACCCCTGCTTTTATATCATAAAAAGCCTCATATCGCGTAGGGTTGGGCAACAAAAATTCCTTATTCTCTATCATCTCTGAAGATGTCTCTTGCTGAGCATATAACTCCTCAGAAAAAAATGATAAAAAGAATAAAGGTGCAGCTTTTAATAAAATAGCTTTTTTCAAAATTTATGTTTTTTTTATATATTTTTCAAAACTTGCTTTACCAAATTCTCTACACTTATCTCAGTAGAACTTTTTAGAATTTTATCCGCAATTTTCTCACTCATTTTCCTTGAAATACCAAGCACTTCCAAAGCAGATAGAGCCTCTTCTTTCACTCTATTATCTACCAAAGCTGTTTTTTCATGACTTCCACCTTCAAATTTCCCAACTTTATCTCTTAAATCAATAATTATTCTCTCAGCTGTTTTCGCACCGATTCCCTTTACTTTTTGTAACACTCCACTATTCCCAGAAAGTATCGCTTGAGAAATTTCTGACAATTCCAAAGAAGACAGTACAATCATCGCAGAAACCGCCCCTACTCCATTTACGCTAATCAACAAATTAAACATTTCCTTTTCTTCTTTATCAAAAAATCCAAAAAGCAAGTGAGCATCTTCTCTGATAATTTGCTGAGTATAAAGCAAATACTCCTTCCCTAAACTTAACTTTTGTGAAGTCTGCAAACTAATCCCCACATAATATCCTACCCCATGAGCCTCTAAAACAGCATAAGTTGGAGTTAATTCTTGAACAATTCCTCTCAAATAAAAAATCATATTACTTGGCTACAAAATATTAAAATTACTACTGCTCCTTTTCAAAATAAAGACGATAAAACTTGCCTTTCTCATCTTGTCCCGTTTCTATCATTTTTCTATCCCCATGTACATAGATATGGAAATTTTTATCCAATTTTATCACAGATTTGAAATGTCTTTGTTGCTTCTTAACCGCCACAGGATTTATAGTAAAATCTTCAGCAATAGACATTTGTGTATTCTGCTCATAATCAGTTTTATAATTCACAAAACTATCAATCACATTTTGATCCTCCAAAACTTCTTGTGCAAAATCTTCAAACTTAAACTCTTCTCGTTCCTTAAAAAAATTCAATGACTTATTCAAAAAATCTGCTTGATCCGCTCTTGAAACCTCAAATTCCTCAGGTAACTTATTGGTAATATAGTCTTTATATACAGAAAGGGTTTCTTGTGTATGGAAATAATCATCTTCTCGCTGCCTAATCTTCAAAAAGTCTTCAAACCAATAATACAAATCCCCATTTTTATTATTATCAAACGCGGAAACTACATACCCCAACTCCTTATTTTGATTATAAATTATTGCTCCTTTATCTAATTTTGACAATCCAATTCCAAAGTCTTTGTAAAGCGAATAATTATCTTCATCATCTGCACTAATTTTCAAAAACGGCATTTTCTTTTCCATCTTAAAAATCCCTATAGAATCTATTTTTCCCTGCTCTGTTTCCTCCCCTTCAAAATAGACCACAAATAAATCGCCTCCTTGCACTAGTGGATTTTCTGCTACTTCATAAAGATGTTTTGCTATATTTTCACTTTCCCAAAGAAATTTATCTTTATCCTCAAAAATTTCTGAAACTGAACTAAAAACTGCATTATTCGTCAAATAAGATTCACTATAAAACTGGAACTGCTCTTCTGCCTTAAAACTATCCAAAAAAAATGCCAATAGTTCCTCTTTCATTTCTTCATCTAATTCCAACTCTTGAGAAGAAAGAAATAATCCTTCCTGATTTATTTTATTTCCTACCCTATGGAGTACTATTTTTGAAAACATATTCATTCTACTTTTATTCGGCAAATATAATCATTTCACCTCTGATTTTGTCACAAAAAAACTATCTAAATTTTATATTTAATGCATTGTAGCATATTATTTTTATATCTTTGAAAAATTAAATATCATAAGATGAATCACAATTCCATAAATGGATTTTCAAAACTTAATAAACAAGAAAAAATCGATTGGATTATTC
>CAUTLL010000081.1:0-5574 GCA_963539275.1 uncultured Flavobacteriaceae bacterium | reverse complement strand
AGCAAGATCAATGGGATTAAAAGTAACAGGAACGAAACCTAACGCTTAAAAATTGACAAATGGCAAAATTAACGAGAAAGCAAAAAGAAGCTTTTGCAAATCTTGAAAAGAATAAGGTGTATTCCTTAGAAGAGGCTTCATCATTAGTAAAAGAAGTAAATATTGCAAAATTTGATGCTTCTGTAGATATAGCTGTAAGGTTAGGTGTAGATCCTCGTAAAGCTAATCAAATGGTTAGGGGTGTAGTATCTCTTCCTCATGGAACTGGTAAAGATGTTCGTGTATTAGCTTTGGTTACTCCAGATAAAGAAGCGGAAGCAAAAGAAGCAGGTGCGGATTATGTAGGTTTAGATGAATATTTAGATAAGATTAAAGGTGGATGGACTGATGTGGATGTTATCGTAACTATGCCTGCTGTGATGGGGAAATTAGGGCCTTTGGGAAGAGTTTTAGGTCCAAGAGGTTTAATGCCTAACCCTAAGTCTGGTACAGTTACTATGGAAATAGGAAAGGCAGTGTCAGAGGTAAAATCAGGTAAAATTGATTTTAAAGTAGATAAATATGGCATAGTGCATGCTGGTATTGGTAAAGTGTCTTTTGATGCTGATAAAATAAAAGAGAATGCTCAAGAACTTATTCAAACCTTGATTAAGTTAAAACCGACAGCTGCAAAAGGAACTTATGTAAAGAGTATTTATCTTTCCTCTACTATGAGTCCTGGTATTGCTATTGATACTAAATCTGTTAACTAAAATCTGAAAGACAATGACAAAAGAAGAAAAAGTATTAGTAATACAAGAATTAAAAGAATTGTTGCAAGATGCGAAAGTAGTTTATGTAGCAAGTCTTGAAGGAATGAATGCTGCTGCTACTTCAGATTTTAGAAGACAAGCATTTAAAAACAACATTACACTTAAAGTTGTAAAAAATACATTGCTTCAAAAAGCAATGGAGCAATTAGAGGGAGTAGATTATTCAGAAATGTTTTCTACTTTCAAAGGAAATTCAGCGTTGATGATTTCTGAAACGGCTAATGCTCCTGCTAAGTTAATCAAAAACTTCAGAAAAAAAGAAGCATTTCCTGCATTGAAGTCAGCTTATTTACAAGAGACTTTCTATTTAGGAGACAATAACTTAGAAACTCTAGCAAACATCAAGTCTAGAGAAGAAATGATCGGAGAAATAATTGGATTACTTCAATCTCCAATCAGAAATGTACTTTCTGCTTTACAAAACAAGCCAGAAGGAGCAGAGCAAGAAGTTCCAGTAGCACCAGCAGAAGAAAGTGCAGAATAATTTTTCCTTTTGGGAAAATTTAGAGTTTAAGACACTCAATTAAAATTAAAATAAATCGTTAAACCAATTAAAACATTATTAAAATGTCAGATTTGAAAAATTTAGCGGAAACGCTTGTAAATTTAACAGTAAAAGAAGTAAACGAGTTAGCAACTATTCTTAAAGACGAATACGGAATTGAACCAGCTGCAGCTGCAGTAGTAGTAGCAGGAGGTGCAGCAGGAGAAGCAGCTGAAGAAAAAACAGAATTTGATGTAATTCTTAAATCAGCAGGTGCTTCTAAGTTAGCTATCGTTAAATTAGTAAAAGATTTAACAGGTGCTGGTCTTAAAGAAGCAAAAGATATCGTAGATGGTGCTCCAGCTCCTATCAAAACTGGAGTTCCAAAAGATGAGGCAGAAGCTCTTAAAAAACAATTAGAAGAAGCTGGTGCTGAAGTAGAATTGAAATAATCTAATCATAAAGATTATAAAATAAAATCCCAACTAATTTTAGTTGGGATTTGTTATTCATGTTAAAAAATAAAAATGATTAGCTGATTCTACTCCATTTGTTTTTTCCTTTGTATTGCTCAGTGTAGTATTTTTTAAGTTTTTGATGCTGAGGAGAGTTTAAAAACGGATCATTTTGTAAGAGTATTTCAATATTAGATTTGGCTACTTTAATAATATTTTCATCCTTGATTAAATCTAATATTTTGAAATCAATCATTCCACTTTGTTGGGTTCCAAGTATATCTCCGGCCCCTCGAAGCCGCATATCCACTTCTGATATTTTGAAGCCATCATTCGTTTCACACATGGTTTTAATACGCGTTCGGCTTTCGGTAGATAATTTATTAGAAGTCATTAAGATACAATAACTTTGTTCTGTTCCTCTTCCCACTCTCCCTCGTAATTGATGTAATTGAGACAATCCAAAACGCTCTGCACTTTCTATGACTATTACAGAGGCATTCGGGACATTGACGCCGACTTCTATTACCGTAGTGGCGACCATAATTTGAGATTTTCCTGATGCAAATTGTTGCATGGCATTGTCTTTTTCTTGAGGTTTCATTTTGCCATGAAGAATAGTAATGTTGTAATCTGGAGTAGGAAAATATGAAGATATTCGTTCAAATCCTTTCATTAAATTTTGATAATCTAAAGTTTCTGACTCTTCAATGAGTGGATAGACGAAATAAGCTTGTCTTCCTTTCAGAATTTCATCTTTGATAAATTGATAAACGGATGCCATATTATTTTCTCTGCGATGGGCAGTAATGATGGTTTTCCTTCCCATAGGCATTTCATCGATGATAGAAACATCTAAATCAGAATAAAAACTCATGGCTAAGGTTCTCGGAATAGGGGTTGCAGTCATTATCAAAATGTGAGGGGGAATTGAATTTTTTGCCCAAAGTTTGGCTCTTTGTTCTACACCGAAACGATGTTGCTCATCAATAATTGCTAAGCCTAATTTTTTGAATTTAACCTTGTCTTCTAAAAGGGCATGTGTGCCAATGATGATGTGAAGGGTCCCATCTTCTAATTCTTGGTGAATGACTTTGCGTTCAGCAGCTTTTGTGGAGCCTGTAAGTAAACGAATATTAATTCCAGTGCCTAAAAGCAACTCCGAAATTCCATTAAAGTGCTGTTGAGCTAAAATCTCGGTAGGTGCCATGAGGCAGCTCTGAAATCCGTTGTCTATTGCAATTAGCATTGAAAGCAGTGCTATCATAGTTTTTCCAGAGCCTACATCTCCTTGTAAAAGCCTATTCATTTGGATAGGGAGCTTCATATCATTACGAATTTCTTTTAATACTCGTTTTTGTGCGTTGGTGAGATTAAAAGTTAATCGATTTTGATAGAAGTCATTGAAAAAATTTCCAATGATGGGGAAGGGATTGCCTTGAACGGAAGTTTTTTGATGTTGCTTTTTAAGGGCATAACCTAACTGAAAGAAAAAGGCTTCCTCAAATTTTAATCGTCTTTCTGCTTGTTCAAAAGCATGAATGTTTTCAGGGAAATGAATATTGAGATAGGCTTCACTTCTTTTCATGAGTTTTAATGATTTGAGTAAATACTCGGGGAGGTTTTCTTCTATTAGCTCTGCTGTATGTTTTGAAATAATGCCTAAAATCCCTTGGAAGAACTTCTGATTAAGCCCCCTTTTTGTTAGCTTTTCACTGCTGGGATATATAGGGCGTAGACGACTTTCTTTTGTTTTATTCTCTTCTAATTCTATTTCGGGGTGAGCCATAGAGACAGAAAGGTTTTGCCCAAAGAAGTTGATTTTACCAAAAATATAGACCTCTCTAAATAAGGGAATTTGCTCTTTTAACCATTGAGAATACTGGAACCATACTAAGTCAATACTTCCTGTTTGGTCATGAAATTTAGCTGTTAATCTTTTTTGTCCCTTGCCATAGATTATTTCTTTAAGGTTTGAGATTTTCCCTTTGAGTTGGATTTCTACCTCGGATTGTTCTTGTTTTAAATCACGGATAAGGTAGGTTTTGCTTTTATCTAAATATCTAATAGGGTAGAAGTTCAAGAAGTCTTCCACAGTAGAGATATTCAATACTTTTTGGATAAGTTTGGCTCTTTCAGGCCCTATGCCTTTTAGGTATTCTATGGGAGATGAGAGATTGATGATATATAATGAATTAATGGAAAAAATAGTTCTGCGAATTTAATAAATTTTTGAGAATAGTCTATGTATTGCTTTGTGATATTGAATTTGTATTGCATTTGGTGAAAACCAAAAATCCAAAAACAGGGATATAGATAATAAGGAAATTATTTACCAATCATTTTTTTGATGGCATTGAGTTTCATCAAAGCCTCAATAGGGGTAAGGGTATTGATATCTATTTTGGTAAGCTCTTCCCTAATATTTTCTAAAACAGGGTCATCCAGTTGAAAGAAAGATAGCTGTATGCTTTCGTCGGTTAATTGCTTAGCCGTTTTTGAGTTTTGGTTACGGCTATTTTCTAATATTTTTAAGATACTTTGTGCTTTAGTAATGACTTGTGAAGGCATTCCTGCTAATTTAGCGACATGTATCCCAAAACTATGCTCACTGCCACCAGAGATTAATTTTCGTAAGAAGATAATATTGCTATTACTTTCTTGAATTGAGATATGGAAGTTTTTGATTCGTTTAAAATTTACATGCATTTCATTAAGTTCATGATAATGTGTAGCAAAAAGTGTCTTAGGATGAGTGGGATGCTGGTGTAGGTATTCTGCAATAGCCCAAGCGATGGAAATCCCATCATAGGTGGAAGTTCCTCTTCCGATTTCATCAAGTAGAATGAGACTTCTTTCTGTAATATTGTTAAGGATATTGGCAGCTTCGTTCATCTCCACCATAAAGGTGGATTCTCCTGCAGAGATATTATCCGTAGCACCAACACGGGTAAATATGCGGTCAACTATTCCCAGTTCAGCATGTTGTGCAGGGACAAAGCTTCCAATTTGTGCCAAAAGACAGATAATAGCGGTTTGTCTTAAAATAGCGGATTTTCCTGACATATTAGGCCCCGTTACCATAAGAATTTGTTGTGTTTCTCGATCAAGAAAAATATCGTTAGAGATATATTTTTCTCCCAAAGGGAGCATTTTTTCTATCACAGGGTGGCGACCATCTTTTATGTTTATCTTAAAGTTATCATTAAGAATAGGTTTTATATAATTTTCGGAGATGGAAAGTTCGGAAAGTCCTATGGCACAATCTATTTGGGCAATGATTTTAGAGTTTTCTTGGATCTGCTCAATGTATATCAATACCTGTTCACAAACATTACGATAAAGACGATGCTCTAACAATGATATTTTTTCCTCTGCTCCTAATATTTGGTTTTCGTATTCTTTAAGCTCTTCTGTAATGTATCGTTCGGCATTTACCAAAGTTTGTTTCCTAATCCAATCTTGTGGAACTTTGTCTTTATGAGCATTGCGAACTTCTATATAGTATCCGAAAACATTATTAAAATCTATTTTTAGACTTGTGATTCCTGTTTTTTCAATCTCTCTTTGGCACATTTTTTCAAGGAAAGATTTACCAGAATTTTGTAAATTTCTGAGTGTATCTAGTTCTTCGGAAACTCCTGCTTTGATGACATTGCCTTTTGAAATATTCACAGGAAGTTCTTCGTTTAGAGAGTTTTCAAGGTAAGAGATTAAATCTGAAAGGTTCAAAATAGGCTCTATCCAAGCCATAACATCATGGTAGGAATGGAGTAGAGTTTTGATATTTTGAATATGGATAAGACTTTGTTTAAGGTGGCCA
>CAUTLL010000080.1:0-5599 GCA_963539275.1 uncultured Flavobacteriaceae bacterium | reverse complement strand
ATTTGGTGTTGAGAAGTGTTCTAAAATGGGCCTTTTGGGTTTATCTTTGGGCTATACCTTATGCATTCAGTAGAATGTATCTGGCGGTGCATTTCCCTACGGATGTAGTTGTTGGGTTATTCGTTGGGGTTTTTACTGCAATTTTGGTTTTCTATTTAGGTTACAGAAAAAATGTTTTAGTCCAATAGAAGTTCTTGCATTTGGTCTTTTGTACCGTTGTAGATATTGAGGTCTATCTTCACATTAGCTCCTTCGGAAATGCCTTTTTCGGTAAATTGCCAAATCTTCCAATCATCTTCATCAGAAGGAGAAAGGACATCGTTATAATTTGCCAACCAAAGTGGATATTCATCAAATTTGCCTCTTAAAAAATCTTTATAAAAATAATAATAAGTGTAAATGATGGGCTTTTTCCCGTAATGATTTTCTACAATATCCATCCAAGTCTGGACATCTTTGAGATACTGCTCTTTGGATTTTCTTTTGGGCAGTTTTTCTATATCCAAGACAGGGAGGAAGTCGCCCGATTGTAGCTTTACATTTTTAATGTAGGATTGGGCTTGTAGTTCAGGGTCTTCATCAGGCCTATAAAAATGATATGCCCCTCGAGTGATATTGTGTTTTTTAGCCTCTTCCCAAAAATGGTTAAAATGATTGTCCTTATCATGATTCCCCATCGTTGCTCTTAAAATGATAAATTCCAAGGGAATGGCTTCGTTGGCAATGGTAAGTTTATCCCAAAAAATCTCTTCTTTTCTTTGATAATGAGAAATGTCTAATCCGAAGGTTTTTCCTGCATAAGCTTCGGTGATTTTGTGGATTCTTTCTGTTTCAAAGATGGAGTTCGTCAGTGTATGATGTTTTTTACTTTCTTTGAAATAATTGGCATAGTAGAATATGATTTGGTCTTTTTTGAAATAGCCAATGAGTAAAGCACATGAAATTAAAAATATAATGAAAACTTTCCAAAAGAATGATTCGGAAATAGTAGTTTTTTGAGATTGCTTTTTTTTAGCTTTTCTTTTCTTTTTTGCCATTTTGCGAAAATATAAAAAAAGACTAAATTTTTAGTCTTTTATTTTTTCTACCAATGCGTTTTCTTTAAATGAAATGCCTTCCCAACCGAATTTGATGAAATTTCTAATATTTTGATGATCTTCATTTTCTGGATGTTCTAAAACATCTTTTCTATAAAAATCTCCAAAAAGATGTAAGGTTTGGTTCTGGGATAAATCTAATTTTTGAGCAAAACTAAATATTTTACATGAACCATTATTTTGATTAGCCTCGTTGTATAAATTTCCGTTTTTAAAGGCAGTAGGAGAGAAGTGATAATGCTCATCAATGTAAGCAATTACTTCATTAAATTCTATTTGCTCTGGATGTGTTTCTATTTTTTCTAATAAATTCATGTCTAAATGTAATAAATTTACAGAGGTATTAAATCAAATATACCTCTGTAATGTTAATTATTCTTCTAATTTGAAACTATCTTTAAGAGTGACAGTCCTATTAAAAATTAATTTTTCATCGGTGCTATCTTTATCCAAAGTATAGTAACCGATTCTTTGGAATTGATAATGATCACCTTCTTTTGCTGTTTTCAGAAATGGCTCAGCAAATGCTTGAGATATTTGTAGAGATTCAGGGTTGATAAATTCCATGAAATCAGTTTCTTTTTCTGCGTCAGGTTGCTCAGTAGTGAATAGGCGATTGTAAGTTCTTACTTCTATCGGTAAGGCATGTTTTGCAGAAACCCAATGAAGTGTTCCTTTTACTTTTCTCATACTTGCCTCTGTGTCACTTCCTGATTTAGAATCTTTGTCATAAGTTGCATAAATTGTAGTAATTTCTCCATTTTCGTCTTTTTCAACTCTTTCTGCTTTGATGATGTAGGCAGATTTTAGACGGACTTCACCATCTAAGGTTAGTCGGAAAAACTTTTTCGGAGCATCTTCCATAAAGTCTTCTCTTTCAATGTAAAGTTCTCTACTGAATGGAATTTTTCTTGTTCCTGCGTTTTCATCCTCTGGATTGTTTTCTGTATCAAGCCATTCTTCCGCATTTTCGGGATAGTTTTCTATGACTAATTTCATGGGATTTACCACGGACATTACTCTCGTTGCGATTTTATTTAAATCTTCACGAACGAAAAATTCTAATAGTTGAATATTGATTAGATTTTCTCTTTTAGAAACACCGACTCTATCTATAAATTTTCTTATAGCTTTTGGAGTATATCCTAGTCTTCTCATTCCAGAAACGGTTGGCATTCTTGGGTCATCCCATCCTGTTACTACGCTTTCTGTCACTAATCTTTGTAACTTTCGCTTAGAAGTAATCATATAGGTAACATTCATTCTAGCGAATTCTCTTTGTTTATTTCTAATGTTAGAAGGGGTATAAACTTGGTCTAAATACCAATCATATAACGGTCTATGATTTTCAAACTCTAGTGAACAAAGAGAATGAGAAATTTGCTCGATATAATCACTTTCTCCATGAGCCCAGTCATACATTGGATAAATTTTCCAAGCATCACCCGTTCTGTGGTGTGGTTTCTTTAAGATACGGTACATCACGGGGTCTCTCATGTTCATATTCGGAGAGGTCATATCTATTTTAGCACGGAGAGACATAGTTCCCTCTTCAAATTCTCCGTTTTTCATTTTTTCAAAAAGTTCTAAACTTTCTTCAATCGGTCGGTTTCTATATGGAGATTCAATACCTGCTTCGGTAGGATTTTTTCTTTGCTCTGTGATAATTTCAGATGATTGCTCATCAATGTAGGCTTTCCCGTCTTTAATCATTTGCACTGCCCAATCATAAAGCTGCTGAAAATAATCAGAGGCATAAACTTCTTTATCCCACTTAAAACCAAGCCATTCTACATCTTTTTTGATGGAATCTACAAATTCTTGTTCTTCTTTTTCAGGGTTAGTATCATCAAATCTAAGATTGACAGGAGCTCCGTATTTTTCTCCTAAACCGAAGTTGATGCATATTGCTTTAGTATGTCCAATGTGGAGATAACCATTGGGTTCTGGTGGAAAACGAAACCGAAGTTTATTCTTTGGAAATCCATTTTCTAAATCGTTCTCTATAATTTGTTCAATAAAATTCAGTGATTTTTTTTCTTCTTCCATTTTGTTAAAGAATTTAGGCTACAAATTTAAGGATTTTCTATTGATTTTTGGTATGAATAAAAATAAACTCCTTTTAAGGAGTTTATTTTGTTATGTTATCATTTCACTATTTTCATTTCATCTAAAAGCCATTTAGAATTTGCGAATTTATCTATAATGAAAAGGATATACTTGGCATCTACCATTATATTTCTACTAAAACGAGGGTCATAATTAATATCACTCATCGTTCCTTCCCATTGGCGGTCAAAGTTCAGACCGATTAAATTTCCATGAGCGTCTAAAGCAGGACTTCCAGAGTTACCTCCTGTGGTATGGTTTGTTGCAGTGAATGCTAAAGGAACTTTTCCATCTTTATTGGTATAAATACCATAATCTTTTTTATTATAAAGGTCAATCAACTTTTGAGGCACATCAAATTCATAATCGTTAGGAATATATTTCTCCATCACACCATCTAAAGTTGTTTGATAATGATAGTTTATTGCATCAGAAGGCGAAGAACCTTTTACTTGTCCGTAAGTTACTCGCAGGGTAGAGTTGGCATCAGGGAAGAAAGGTCTATCCTTATCAGTGGCCATCAGTGCAGCGATATACTTTTTTTGTAAGGTATCTATTTGGTTTTGCAATGAGTTGTATTTAGGCTCAGCGTTTTGGGTATAGGCCTTTCTTATCTTTGTAAAGGTTTGAATAAATGGGTCATTCTTTAAGGCTTGAATTAACTCTGCTGGGTTGTCAAAAAACTTATTTATATTTTCCGTTGCTAATGTTCCATTAAATGCCTTTCTCCCTGTAATGATAGAGTTTTGTGACCAGTTTTCCATGGTAGCCAAGTTCTTATTTGAATCTTTATATTGCTCTAAATTTGGGGCTAACTGTTTAGGAACTTTATTTAGATAAAGAGCTAATAATTTAGCAGTTACCTTAGCATCAATTTCGCTATCATAGTTCTTATAAAACTCGGATAGAGTATTAGCAAAGTTTTTTATGCCGTTAGGCGTTGTTTTCCCAGCTTCATAATGCTGAATAAAATGTATGAATCGGTTTGCTAAATTGAGTGTTTCAGCATTCCTTACAAGTTCAGAGTAGTAAGCATTATTCAAAGCATAAGGTGATTGCTCGTTGTATAGCTGATAAAACTCCGTAATTATTTCAGAGATTTTAGGATTTTTATTTACTAAATCATTTTCGTAGGCTTTCTTTTTCTGAACTGCATTAGACTTTTTAAGTCCTTTGGTCTCACCAATCCATTTCTTCCAATAATTTGCCACAGAAGCAAATTTATGTGCATACTTTATCCTTGTAGCATCATCTACTCGCATTTTCTCATCTAAGGTATTGAGAGCAATATCTCTCATTTCTATCCTTGCAGGATTAGTCTCATTGATAATCTTTTCAATAGCGATGGAAGGTAAATACTCGTTGGTTCTCCCTGGGAAACCGAATACGAAAGTAAAGTCATTCTCTTTAATATCCTTTATGGATATTGGCAAGAAATGTTTCGGAGTGTAGGGAATATTATCTTTGGAGTATTCTGCGGGCTTATTATTCTTATCAGCATAGATACGGAAAAGCATGAAATCTCCAGTGTGGCGTGGCCAAACCCAGTTGTCTGTATCGGAGCCGAATTTTCCGATGGACTGCGGTGGTGCTCCTACTAATCTCACATCTTTATAAGATTCTATGATGAAAGCATAATATTTATTTCCAGCGAACATTGGGCGGATAGAAACTTTTTGATAAGGCTCCACCTTGAAGGATTTGGATACTTTTTCAATGTTTTGGTTGATAATAGCTTGCGCTTCTCTGTCGGTAAGGTCTTTGGTTCCGTGAAGGATTTGTTCAGTTACTTCCTTTATATCTACGATGAAATCTGCGGTTACCCCTGGGTTAGGAAGTTCTTCGCTCATATTCTTTGCCCAGTATCCGTGGGTGAGGAGGTCGTTTTCTACGGTAGAATGGCTCTGAATATTGTCATAACCACAATGGTGATTAGTAAGGAGAAGTCCCTTCGGGGAGATGACCTCGCTGGTGCAACCACCATCAAACTGAGCTACGGCATCCTTGATGCTTGGCTTATTAGGGTCAAAAATCTGCTTTGCGGAGATTTTCATTCCCAATTTCTTCATCTCTTTTTCGTTGAGTTCTGTAGGTATCCACATGCCTCCGTATTGCTGAGCGAAAGCCACCACAGCAGGGAGGAGTGAAGCTAATAATAAGATTTTTTTCATTATTTAAGGTCTATTGATTATACTACTATTGTTAAACAGATATATATGTGTGAGCTCACGGGTATATATCCATGGATTAACAGGTATATACCTATCAACTGACAGATATATACCCGTAAGGGATTACTTGCTATACTTCTCGTACTTCAATGTTTTGAGCGTATCACGAAGGTCCGCACCTGGGCGGAACTGGATTTTGTTCCCTTTAATTAAAGAACTATT
>CAUTLL010000079.1:0-5774 GCA_963539275.1 uncultured Flavobacteriaceae bacterium | reverse complement strand
AACTAAAAATTCAGTAGCAAACGAACCTACTCCTCCTAAACCCATAACTAAAATATTTGATTTTTTTAGTCTTTCAATGCCTTCTGCTTTTACTAAAAGTTCAGTTCGTTTTAACCATTCGTTCTGCATAAGATGATTTTAATTTATTAAATAAAATGCAAATAATTTAGATATATTTTGCCTAAAATTCATTATTAGGAAATGCTTTTTTTCTAAAAATAAATAGCAATATTCCTCCAATGGTGATGGCACTATCTGCAATATTAAAAATATATCGGAAAAATTCTATATGTTGCCCTCCGATGAAAGGCAAACTTTCAGGAAGTGTTAAATTAATCAACGGAAAATGAAGCATATCTACCACACAACCTTTCATAAACCCAGAGTAACCTTGCCCATTTTGAGCAAATTGAGATATACCTTCATATCCTATCCAAGTGTCTATTTCATCAATGAATATACTTCCACTATTAAAAATCATTCCATAGAAAAGTCCGTCAATAAGGTTGCCAATAGCTCCTGCAAAAATGAAACTCATAGGAATTAAGAGATAATTACTAGCCCGTTCTTTGAGCCATTTTTGAAGTAGATAAATCATTCCTCCAATCAATAAAAATCTAGAAAAAATAAGTAAATATTTTCCAAAAAGTCCTCCAAATTGTACTCCATATGCCATTCCTGGATTTTCTACAAAGGTTAAACGAAACCAATCTAATCCGAAAACAAGAACACTTTCTCCTAATTCAAAATGGGTTTTGATGTAGATTTTAGAAAATTGATCTAAAAATAAAATAAATATCGTAATGAATACTACTTTTTTCATAAAATTAAATCTAATCGCAAATATAGAATATTAAAAACCAAGATGCAAAAATTACTTACATCTTGGTTTCTAATATTTTGTTAATGTTTTATCTCTGCATTTTTTTCGCTTCAATACTTAATGTAGCATGTGGAACAGCTTTAAGGCGTTCTTTATCAATTAGTTTTCCCGTTACACGGCAGATTCCGTATGTTTTGTTTTCTATACGAATAAGAGCGTGTTTTAGATCTCTGATAAATTTTTCTTGCCTTCCTGCTAAAATAGCATTTTGTTCCTTACTAAGAATTTCAGCACCTTCTTCAAATGCCTTGAAAGTAGGAGAGGTATCATCTGTGCCATTATTTTGATCATTGATGAAACTTTCTTTAATTAGTGCTAAATCTTTTTCTGCTTTTGCTATTTTTTCAAGAATAATTGTTTTGAATTCTTGTAAATCAGCATCGCTATATTTTTTTCTATTTTCCATTTTTTGCTATGATTAAATAGGCAGTAAGTTTTAGCTGTACTGCCTATTTGTAGGAATTTATTGTTTAGTAATGTTAATCTTAAACTTCACTTCATCTATTTCAATTTCATCAGAAGATGATAAAGGTCCTGTAAATTCTATTTTATCAGCTAAAACTTCTGACGAAATATATTCTAAGTTTTCTTCAATTTGAGTTTTGAAAGGACAAGAATTTTCTAACTGAATAGATATTTTATCCATTAAATCAAAATCTTTATCTTTTCTTAAATTTTGGACACGATTGATAAATTCTCTCGCGATACCTTCAGACTTTAATTCATCACTAATGGTCAAATCGAGAGCAACTGTGATTTTCCCTTCGCTGGTAATAGTCCAACCAGGAATATCTTTGGCTAAAATTTCTACATCGTTAAGTGTGATTTCATGCCCTGCAACTATAGTTTTTCCTTCTTTTTCAAGATTTGCTATTTGTTCTGATGAGAAATTCTGAATTTCAGAAGCTATAGTTTTCATATCTTTACCTAATTTCACTCCCAAAGTTTTGAAATTTGGTTTGATTTGTTTTACAATTAAGTCTGCGGCATCATCAGCATTGATAAGGTTCAGTTCTTTAACATTAACTTCTTGTTTTATAAGTTCCGAAACTGCTAAAATTTGTTCCTCTGTCTTTTTATCTAATACAGGAATCATCACTTTTTGAAGTGGCTGACGAACTTTTATGTTTTCTTTTTTTCTCAAAGAGAAAACCATAGAAGTAATGTTTTGGGCTAAATGAGTTTTTTCTACTAAATCCGTATCTATTTGACTTTCGTTGGAAATAGGAAAATCTGTAAGGTGTACACTCTCTGCTTTATTTTTTCCTGTAACAGCATTCAAATCTTGATATAATCTATCCATAAAGAATGGTGCAATAGGTGCCGAAATTTTTGCAATAGTTTCAAGGCAAGTGTAAAGTGTTTGATAAGCTGAAATTTTATCCTCTGTATAGTCTCCTTTCCAAAAACGACGACGGCAAAGTCTTACATACCAATTACTTAAATTATCATTGACAAAAGTATTTATTGCTCTTGCTACCTTGGTAGGTTCATAATCGTTATAAAAATATGTAATTTCTTTTACTAAAAGATTAAGTTCAGATAATATCCATTTGTCAATTTCAGGTCTATCTTCTATGTCTTTTTCTGTATATTTGAAGTTATCTACATTAGCATAAAGAGCAAAGAAAGAGTAAGTATTGTAGAGAGTTCCAAAGAATTTTCTACGAATTTCATCAATGCCATCAATATCAAATTTTAGGTTTTCCCAAGGCATCGCATTAGAAATCATATACCATCGGGTAGCATCGGCTCCATATTTTGCTAAAGTTTCAAAAGGGTCTACAGCGTTACCTAGCCTTTTAGACATTTTTTGTCCATTTTTATCTAAAACTAACCCATTAGACATCACATTTTTATAAGCTATGGAGTCAAAAACCGTAGTTCCGATAGCATGTAGCGTATAGAACCAGCCACGAGTTTGATCCACTCCTTCTGCGATAAAGTCGGCAGGAAAAGCTTTGTTTTGGTCGATAAGTTCTTTATTTTCAAAAGGATAGTGAAGTTGTGCGTAAGGCATAGCTCCAGAATCAAACCACACATCTATAAGGTCGCTTTCGCGTTTCATTGGTTTTCCGCTATCTGAAACTAAAATGATTTTATCAACGATGTTTTTATGCAGATCTATTTTTGCATAATTATCCTCAGACATATTTCCAATTTCAAAGCCTTTAAATGGATTTTCAGCCATAAATCCTTTTGAAATTGATTTCTTGATTTCGTTATATAATTCCTCTACGGAGCCAACGATTTTTTCTTCTTTTAGGTCTTCGCTTCTCCAAATAGGGAGAGGAATTCCCCAATATCTTGAACGAGAGAGATTCCAGTCATTTACATTTTCTAACCAATTTGCAAAACGCCCCTCACCAGTAGCTTTTGGCTTCCAATTGATTTCTTTATTAAGCTCTACCAATCGCTCTTTAACAGCAGTCATTTTTACGAACCAAGAGTCCAAAGGATAATAAAGTACAGGTTTGTCGGTTCTCCAACAATGAGGGTAAGAATGGACATATTTCTCCACTTTAAAAGCTTTATTTTCTGTTTTTAAGAGAATCGCCATTTCCACATCCCAAGATTTTTCAGGAGCATCATTGTTTTCGTAATATTCGTTCTTGATGTATTTTCCTGCAAAAACTTCTGGGACATTTTCTCCACTTAAGAATTTTCCTTGTAAATCTACTAATGGAACTAAATTGTCATTTTCATCTCTAATGAGCATTGGCGGAATATCATTTTCACGAGAAACTCGAGCATCATCAGCACCGAAAGTTGCAGCAGTATGTACGATTCCTGTTCCATCCTCTGTTGTTACAAAATCTCCTGCAATCACACGAAATGCTTTCTCTGGATTTTCTGCTGGTAAAAACCAGGGAACGAGCTGTTCATAAGTAGTTTCTACTAAATCAGAACCTTTGAACTCAGCAAGGATTTGGTAAGGAATAGTTTTATTTTCAGAAGAAAAATTTATAAAATCCTCATTAGAACCTTCAATAAATTTTTTCCCAAATTGTTTTGAAACTAAATCTTTTGCTAAAATCACTTCAATTGGTTCAAAAGTATACTGGTTGAATGTCTTTATAAGTACATAATCTATGTTTGCTCCTATGGTTAGTGCAGTATTAGAAGGTAAAGTCCAAGGAGTAGTAGTCCAAGCAAGTATACTTAGATTTTTGAATTGAGATTTCAGGTTTGAGAGTTTAGTCTCAAGGGCTTCACTTAGATTTTTTACTTTGAACTGAGCTACAATAGTAGTATCGCTTACATCTCTATAAGTTCCAGGTTGATTTAGTTCGTGAGAAGAAAGTCCTGTTCCCGCTTTAGGAGAGTAAGGCTGAATAGTATAACCTTTATAAAGTAAGTTCTTTTGATAAAGTTGTTTTAACAACCACCAAACAGACTCCATGTATTTTGGTTGGTAAGTGATATACGGATTATCTAAATCTACCCAATATCCGATTTTTTCAGTTAGGTCATTCCATACATCAGTGTATTTCATTACCGCATTTTTACATGCTTGGTTGTATTCTTCTACAGAAATTTTATTGCCAATATCTTCTTTGGTGATGCCAAGTTCTTTCTCTACACCTAATTCTACAGGTAGACCGTGAGTGTCCCAACCTGCTTTACGGAAAACCTGTTTTCCATTTTGAGTTTGGAAACGACAGAAAATATCTTTTAAAGATCTTGCCATTACATGGTGAATACCAGGCATTCCATTAGCAGAAGGAGGTCCTTCGTAGAATACATACTCTGGGTATCCTTCTCTGTTTTCTACAGATTTCTGAAAGGTGTTATTATCTTTCCAAAATTTTGCAATGCTATCAGAGACAGCTATTAAGTCTAGGTTTTTATATTCATTAAACTTCTTCATAAGATGTAAAATAAAAAATGATTGGCGAATTTAATAAATTTTTACGGAATAAATAAAAAAACGGGGAAAATAAGATGAGAAAATAGAGTTAAGGATATAATTTTTACATTAGATTAATTTTTTCTAAATAGGAGAGAAGTTTTTTAATTAAAATTCACGAATTTTGCACGGAATAAGAATATAGATATGTCAAATTTAATTCAAGAAATACAAAAAAGAAAGACATTTGGGATTATTTCTCACCCAGATGCAGGTAAAACTACTTTAACGGAGAAATTGCTTTTATTTGGAGGGGCAATTCAAGAAGCAGGAGCAGTAAAGTCTAATAAGATAAAAAAAGGTGCTACCTCTGACTTTATGGAAATTGAAAGACAGAGAGGGATTTCTGTGGCGACTTCTGTTTTAGCGTTTAATTATAAAGGTCATAAAATCAATATTTTAGATACGCCTGGGCATAAAGATTTTGCAGAAGATACTTATAGAACGCTCACAGCAGTAGATAGCGTTATTGTAGTAATAGATGTGGCAAAAGGGGTGGAGGAGCAGACGGAGAAACTCGTTCAGGTTTGCCGAATGAGAAATATTCCAATGATTGTATTTATCAATAAATTGGATAGAGAAGGGAAAGATGCCTTTGACCTTCTTGATGAGGTGGAGCAGAAGTTGGGACTTTTTGTTGTACCATTGTCTTTACCGATAGGTATGGGAGTTGATTTTCAAGGGATTTATAATATTTGGGAGCAAAATATTCAATTATTTATTGAAGAAAAGAAACAAAAAATAGGGGAGAGCATTAAGATAGAAGGCATTGATGATGTGCAGATTGATGAAATTATAGGAAAAAAAGCAGCGGATATTTTGAGGGAAGAATATGAGTTGGTTCAGTCCGTTTATCCAGAATTTGATAGGGAACTTTACATGAAAGGGGAGCAGCAACCTGTATTTTTCGGTTCAGCTTTAAATAATTTTGGAGTGAGAGAGCTTTTAGATGCATTTATTGATATTGCTCCAATGCCTCAG
>CAUTLL010000078.1:0-5780 GCA_963539275.1 uncultured Flavobacteriaceae bacterium | reverse complement strand
CTCTCCAGAGTGATACTTTTCAGCAACCATTTTTAGCATATATTTTTCTGTATATTCATGCCTTACTACATAAATATTTGCATCTGTAAATTTCATTAGTTCAAATGAATCTGCTACCAGACCTACAGGAGGAGAGTCTATAATAATAAAGTCATACTGATTTTTCAGTTCTTTTATGAAATCTATATTTCTATCGCTCATCAATAATTCAGATGGATTAGGAGGAATCGGCCCAGAAGTCGCGACATCTAAATCAGGAATAGCGGTTTTATTAATAATCTGCTCCATAGATACATCCCCTGAAAGATAATTAGAAATCCCATATTTATTATTAATATTAAAATCACCAAAAATTTTGGGCTTTCTTAAATCCATACCAAGCAAAATAGTTTTCTTACCACTCAACCCCAAAACTGAAGCAATATTTATTGAAGAATAAGTTTTTCCTTCTCCTCCGACAGATGATGTAATCAGAATTACCTTACTCTTGCCATCCTCTTTATATAAAAATCTCAAATTTGCCCTAACTCCTCTAAACGCCTCGGAAATAGAAGACTTTGGTTGTTCCAAAACCGTAAGATTATTCTGATGATTATTTTTACCAATAACTCCTAATAATGGAATTTTAAGAGCATTAACCAATTCTTTTACTGAACGAATTTTAGAATCCAATAACTCCCCTACCAATATATACAACAAAGGTAATAACATCAGAGCACCTATAATTCCGTATTTAAAGACATTAATATTTGGCCCAATAGGTCCCTGACCCAAATCTTTGGCTGGGTCAATAATCATCAAATCTGATTTACTAGTAGCCAATCTAATTTGTGACTCTGCCTGTTTAGAAAGAAGATTATTATAAGTAGCTTCTATAATTTTATACTCTCTCTCCAAATCAATATATTTCCTTTGATTTTCAGGTAAGTTAGCTAAACCTTTCTCAAATTCTCCTATTTTTTGATTAATTTTAGCTAGTTCTTGTGAATAAGTAGAAGCATATTGATTCAACTTCCCGTTAGAATTTCCACGAGCTTCATTAATCAATCTATTTATCTCCCTCATAGGTTCAGAATTAGGGGTATAAATCGTTGCTAATTCAGCTTTTTTATCATATAATGATTTTAATTCAGAAATTGATGCAGTAAAGCCACCATCTTCTATACCTGCTGTATTTAGGCTAATCATATTATCTAAATTACGACTACTCACTAAACCTCTAATTCGATTTAGAGAATTAATTTTATCTAAAATATCAGCTTTTTGTGTCTCTAATTCCTCTATCTTATCGAGTAAACCTACATCTTTTGCTTCAATATTGTAAAGTCTTTTATCTGCTTTTAGAGCGTTGAGATTACTCGCACTAGAATCTAATTTTTTCTTTACAATTTCTAAATTCTCATTGATATATTCGATAGTATTTTTATCTACCACACTTCTATCTTCTTTTCTCTTTTCTATTAATTCAGCAACTGTTTCATTTAAAAAGCTAACTGTTTCTCTGAGATTATATCCCGTCTTTGTGATAATCATCATAGTACTTATCTCACTATCAAACCCTACAGATAAGTTTGATATAATAGTATTTACAGCAGAATTTACAGTAGAGAAAGTTATTATCAAATTATCTAATCCTGAAGATATTGCAGAAGTAGAAGAATTTTTAACCAATCTAAATTTAAGGTTAGGTGTTTCATACCACTGCCCTACAGAGATTATTTTATTTTCAGGCCTTTTATATCCCCTTTTTAATGTTTCAAAAGATTCTGTTTTGTAATTATACAAACTCATGGCTTCTCCTTTATCAGGAAGAACTATCTATCTTTACCTTTTGGTAAAATGGTAATAGGATAACTGACTTGCTGTAAATGATTTTTATCTACTTCTATGAAAATAGGAGAATCGTACTTATCCAACCAAGTCTCTTTTATCAATCCCTTTGTTTTATAATTAACAAACAAATCTAACTTCTGCACTAAGTACTCATTATGACTCCTAGATAAAAGAAGTTTTTTTAACAAGACCCCTTCCTGAGAACTTCCATCTTGTCCCATAATAAAATTAATGGACCTATTTGGAGTTAAATAATTAGAAGCTCCACCATTAGTGGAAATACTTAAAGATAAATTAGATGAGTAAATTCTCTGCACATAATATCTGTCATATACATAATAAATAGAATAGCCTAGCAACCCTAATATAAGGAACCAATACCAATTACTAACTACTCTTCTTATGAAATTTTCTATGCTAAATATTTCAAATACCCCTACTTTTTCTGTGGATGCCACCACAGATGTTTGAGTAGTATTATTATCTCTATCTGGTATCATTTCTATCTTTTATAATCTCGAAAATAAATAATATATTGACAATACAGTAGTAATTAAGGAGACCCCTGTTGTTAAAGTCTGTATTGGTTCTTTACCAAATCCATTAAGATTTCTTCTTCTAGTATTGAGATAAATCTCATCACCATTCTGCACCCAATAATAAGGTGAATTCATTAAATCTTCTCTTGTCAAGTCTAAAGTAACAATCTTAATTCCTTCTGGTAATTTCCTATGAAGCCTTATATTTTTTCTATCTATCGTTCTATTTAGCCCTCCATTCATTGCTATCGCTTCTGTAATGCTCAAAGTATTCTTATAAGCTACCTTCTCCCCCGTAACTTGAGTAGTTTCTATATCTCCTAAAATATAATACCTGATACCATCAGTATTTAACCTCACTTCAGATTTTCCTTCCACAAAATTTTCATTAACTTTTTCTTGAATTTCTTGCGAAATTTCTCTTAAAGTCCTCCCCTCTGCCTTAATAAAACCTATCCCAAAAATATGAATATCACCATTAGAATCTACCTTCAACCCTGTAAAATAGTAATTTCCATTCCCTCCAGATACAGAAGTCCCTCCACTTCCTGCTCCATTGGTATTATAGGAAGAATAAAACTGTGCAGCATCACCCTTAGGAGTAGTTACAATATTTAGCCTTAAAATATCATTCCTTGTTACTCTATATTCAGGAATATTATAAGGAACTAACCCTTCTGAATTAATTTCTAAATTTTCACTTGCCTGTAAATATTTTATATCCTTGGTTCCTATGCAAGAAGTTAGTAATCCTAAAACCAACCCTAATCCCAATAGAATATTCTTTTTCTTCATTTATAATTCTATTTATTTTTACAAAAATAATATTTTTTTATCTCTTTTGTCTAATTTTTTGTATTACATTTGGTAAATAAGCTCCTAAAAAGCCCAAACACAAAATCACGATAAACAATAAATTAATTTCTAAATGTCTCAATACATAAACTATTCCTATCACAAAAAGATAATAAGATATGATACATACTGCTGCTTCTTTATGATTTAAACCCAATGCTAATAATTTATGATGAATATGATTCTTATCCGCCTGCAACGGAGACTTTCCGTTCAAAATCCTAATAATAATAACACTCAATGTATCTATTATAGGCAAAAGTAATATTGCAAATGTAATAACCGGAGCAGAAAGCAAATGATAATAAGGTCGCCCCACCTCATCTTTATAAATAAAAATATCCATGAAATAAAAAGCCGTTAAAACCAATAAAAGCCCTATGGTCATAGAGCCTGTATCCCCCATAAATATCTTCTTCCTTCTATCTTCTGAAAGATTATAATAAAGAAAACTCAGCAACGCTCCTACAATTACCACACATAGCATTACCATAGGATAGTTATATTCCCCTAAATAATAATAACTACCTCCAAAAATAATACAAGATATAACTGAAAATACACCAGCTAACCCATCTATTCCATCAATTAGATTAAATGCATTAATCATAATTATAAAGGTAAATATACTCAAAAATACACTTACCAAATAAGGTAATTCATAAACCCCGAATAATCCAAAAAAACTTTTTATTCTCACATCAGAACCAATAACCATCAGCACAGCAACAACGACTTGTGCTATCATCTTTTTATAAGCTTTAATTTCCACAATATCATCCATCACCCCTATATAAAAAATAATCACTAAAGCAGGAAACAAAAACTTATAAGTCTCAAATAATTCATACGCAAAAATAGGCACACAAATCCCAATACTAAAAAACAACGCTACCCCTCCTAAATTAGGAACTTGAGTGTCATGAGAACTTCTATCTACAGGAACCGCCATGAGATTCTTTCGTTTTGATATTTTAATAATCACAGGAATCGCCCTATAACTCAATATCGCAGACAAAAAAAATGCTACAATAATCCTTATAACAAATAAATCCTTTGAATTTAACCAATATTCTAATCCTTCCATTTTTGTGTCATTTTACCATAAGAAATTACCATATCTATCCCATGTATACCCTGCTCTTGGAGCTTGCATTGTCGCATACACAAAATAATAGAACACAATATATGCTATTAAAAACAAATGTAATATTCTCCTTAATTTACCATTAACAACAGATGCTACAATATTTGGCAATACCATTACCATAAATATAATATAATAAGCTACTAATCTTGATGAAAAAATAGGATTTCCTCTAAATATAAAATACATACAAATTCCAACTATACCTATATTTCTCATATACTCATAATAAGGTATTTTCTCACAAGCTTCCTTATTATAAGTCGCAAGAAAATAAGCATACATTACACTAATTAAATCTGTAAATTTTACAACTCCTGTATTTTGCTCTTCTATAGTATCATAAGCCTGAAAACCTTGATAAACATCAGCAGGCGCAATAGAGTCCAACAAAGATATATATTGATAAATCTGAAAAGGAGAAAGAATCATACTTAAAGCTATCAAGGACAATATTTTCACAGAATTTAATGGCACTAAAACCAACCAATATGCAGGGATGAAAATCGCCGCAGATTTATGAAACCCCATTGCTATGTAAATCATAAACAAAAACAATAATAGTTTTCTTCTTTTTATAAAATAAAAAGAAGCCATCGCTACCGCCATCGCTACCGCCTGCCTCATATGTCCTCCATCAGCAGTAAAATAGGATGGAAACATATACAAAAGCATACTAATTGATGGATAAACAACAGCATTCTCAAAAGTCCAATATTTAATCCCTATAGAAAATAAAGCTAATACAAATGTAAAAATGAAAAAAGGCATACCAGAACCATAAATCACCTTCCCTACAAAAATATAAACCCATTCTACCTCCAATTCTGATTTCCTTAATGCAGCATCCAAAATCTTTGAATAATCTGTATTTTCTCCAAAATAATTATACATCTGCACATATACCCCATAATCCGCACCTACCCAACTTCTTAATCCTATTAGAATTATCATCATCCCTATTACTACCCAAACAGATTTATAGTTCTTATAATTATTCACCTCCAAAAATGAATAACCGATAAGAATCAAAGTAACTGCCGTAAATATAGGATGTAAAAATATCATCTATATTGGATTTTTATTCTACAATAATTTTCTCAAAAACCTTTCTTGACCTAAAAAATATAATAAATAATAAATTTTCTTTTTACATGGCAAAGATAAGAGATAATTCTTGTTAAATCTCCTATATTTCAATATTTCTGTAACTGAAATATTATTCTTTAGCATAAATTTCTTCAATTCTATTGACATTTTCCAATACACACTTTCATCCTTCACATACGCCAGATATGCCAAAAAAGTATAAACCCCTTCTAAAATTCTAAATCTTTGTAACTCTGCCCCCTGCTCTGCATAAGCAGATTTTCGAAACGCCTCATCTACCTCCTCTACTGCTCTGA